>JAGGRV010000561.1 GCA_021159445.1 Deltaproteobacteria bacterium
GAACGTTGAATGGAAAAAGATGAAGAAACAGAAATAGCTGTTGAATGTTTGGTATCGGGTGTTCATCTTTTAGAACAACCATCAATAAGTTCCGCCAGGTGTAATACCCTGGGACCCCCGGTTTGATGAGCAGTCCCTGCCCTCCACTGCAGCAGACATCCTGAGCATGTGGTAACCACAGTAGATGCGCCTGTCCTGTCCCATGCAGAAAGCCTCTTCTCGAAAATCTTCCAGGCAAGCTCAGGATTTCCAATACTAAAAAGACCCCCCTGTCCACAGCATTCATGAGACATTGGCCTGAAGGCATCTGAGAACATCCTGTCCAACAACCCTTCGCTTTCCCCCACACCGCCCAGATCGAATCGTTGGTGACATGGAGCATGATACGTCACTGTGCCCGACCTGCCCCTTGACTTTTTGAGGGGTAATACCTTTAGCTCAACTACAAGCCGGCTGAACTCCATGACCTTATCTGCCAAATTGCAGGCAACTTCCTTTTTGGGGTCTTTTTCACTGAACAATTTTGGCCATTCTTTAATCATGGAGGCACAGGCAGCGCATCCGGTAACGATGAAATCCGCCCTTGCCTTTTTAAAGGCCTTAAGATTTTGAATGACGAGTTCTTTCGCGGTTTCCTGCGCACCTGCTGACCATGCAGGCATACCGCAGCACCCCTGTCCCAAAGGTACCAGCACCTTGCCCCCTAAACACCGGATTATGGCCTCAGCCACCTCAGGATAGAGGTAGTTCTGAACGCATCCCAAAAAAAGGGCTATTCTGGGTCCGGGCCCAGGATCAAACCCACGACTCGGATCAAGCAACCTGAAATGCCTTCTGGAAAGGGCCGGGCTTTGCGCAAGAGAGGGCATTTCAAAATGAAGAGGCTTTTCATCCCGTGAAGTCCGGCCTGTAAAGCCAAGCAGGCGCCAGATAAGGCCGCTTGTGCCGGGGATACCGGCAAGGAGCTTTGCCAGCAAGGGAGTCAGCCTGCGACTCCTGAGGATATCCCATAGCCACCAGGGAGTGGAAAGCCCTTTGGCATAGCTTGCCCCCCTGGCACTTCTGACCAGGGCATTTAACTCCACCCCGGCAGGACATATGTAACCACAGGCCCCGCACTGAAGACAATCTTTCAGGGTCTCAAGCACCTTGAACGGAAGCACATTCTTCCCAGTACCTTGGCCTTCCTGAGCGGAATTTAGGCCTTCGCCAATAATTTCCGTAATAAGTCTGTATTTTCCCCTGGGGGAAAAGCGCTCATGTCTGGTTACGTCATATACCGGGCACACAGGGAGGCATGCACCGCACCTGACGCATCTGGTTCCGACACCACTTCTGTCATCAGATAACCGGCCTTCAGTTTTCCGGAGATCATTCAGGCTCTCTCACCTCTGAAACAGGTTTTTTTGTGGAATTATCAGACTGGGATGGACCGCCCAGGGTCTTACTCCTTTTTTTCAAGAGTTCTATAAACGGATTTGATACTGTTGCATTCGTCTGGACCTCCTGCCCCTTCCTCTTTTTTGCCTTTTCAATGGCTTCCAGGAAAGGATTTTTGGCAGGACTAGGCCTGGTAATAACGGCCTTGTGGACAGAGTATTTCTGCTTTAACTTTTTTATTTTCTTTGTTGCGGCTTCATCCACAGGAAGACTTGCCTTTAACTGATGTAGCTCATTATCCAGCCCCTGTATGCCTCCCTCGGGACTGAGCTTCACCCCAACTTTTCCTACTGACCTGCCCTTTATATTACCCCTCAAGAAGTAAGTACTTCCCACTTTTAGTGGTCGATAACGCTGCTTACCCGGACCACTTTCGATAATAATATCTATGCCATCAACAGTGCTTGGCAGCTTTCTGTCCTCAAACTCACTAAGGTTGGACAACAATATTATTACATCGACCTTGTTCTTAAGCTCCGGGACCAGGGACTTAAGCCGAGTTAAAGGATCGAGCACCTCCACACCATCTGCCTTGATCCTCTGGTTCAACTCAGGAGACGTGACGGCAAGAACGCCTACTTTCGTACCATTAACATCAAATATCCCATAGGGCTCAAATACAGCCTTACCTTTGTAACGCAAGTTTGAAGATAAGGGCCTCAACCCCCTTTTTTTGGTCTCTTCCAGCAAAAACATGGTTGAGCCTGCAAGATCTCTTTTGCCCACACAAAGGGCCGTGTAACCCATATCACGGTAAAAATCCAAAAGAAGCCCTGCATTGGCAATTGCCGCTTCTGAAGGTGCTGCTTCATTCCTGAAAAGAAAATTACCAGCGTCTAAAAAAAGGAAGTTACTATCGTCTTGCGCATTATCACGGATCCACCGGACCCGCCGGGCGATTCCCCCGATCTCTTTTCCCCCTCAAGCCCTACACGGATTAAGATAACCCAGAGTATTTCCAGTATAAAACAGAGTAAATTCCTTTGTGCGTTCCTGAGAATCCGCCAAGGACGGTCCGGCTAAAAAAAAGGATATAAGAAATGCGAATAAAACAAATAACGTTAGATTTTTGATCCTGCTTATCATAATGTCTCCTTATCTCCAAGTAACTGCCTCATCCACCAACTCGCCCAGTGTTCTTTTAAAATGGCGCCAGCAAGGGCCTTGGCCCCTTCTGATTTTAACCTGTCTTTTACATAGGGTATCCAAAGCGCTGCATCACTGCTACCAGTATCCAAATGTTCTTTAAGAGAAAGTAACATATCGAGCTGATCCGCGTCATGGGCCAATACTGACTCTGTGGTCTTACAATCTCTAAATTCCGATAACAGATTCGCTATCTCTTCACCGCCTGGAAGTCCTTGAATCATTTCTGTGATTGCTGATTTTTCATCTATAGTCACATACCGCTTGTGAACTGCGTTGGCATCCCCGGTCCTGGCCTCGGGGAGATCATGTACCAGGCAAAGCTTCAAGAGTCTTTCCATATCCACTCCAGGAATATCTCTTGCCAGCATCATGGCGCTCAAGATCACACCAAATGTGTGGGCAGCCACTGATTCCCTGCCCTTACCCAGAAACGGATAGCCCGTTCGCCACGTATGTTTGAGCATTGACCCTTCAAAAAGAAAACGGGCTATCCCCTCCCAATTTGTCCCTGTATCATTCATAGTCACTCCATTGAACTGTAAGCGCTCACGGGATTACAACGCCCGTTTTACCGCAACCTACCGAACTGTAAGCGTTTACAGGGTACTGCAGATGCGAGGCGGAGGGTACGCGGACGTACTTTCTGTACTTCAAGTGCCCGACAACAAAGCAGATGCGGTGCCCTGCAAACGCTTACATTGAAATAAAACGAAAAATAAGCGTCTCCAGTAACACTCTGTGTGAAACCTGACCTCCTTTGAACTCAAGATCTATTTCAGCCATAGAAGCCAGAAAAACCAGCATCTGGTCCAGATCAAAACCATATGCCTGCAGGCTCAATTTGTAAAGTGCATATGGATGACCTTTCAACACAGCAGGAAGGGCATCTCCCAGGTTCTCCTTTATTTCAGGTAGTATCTCGTCTTTGAAGATCTGGTACTGCAAGTTCTTAACTGCTTGAATGCCTGGTCCATATTCAAAAACTGCCCTCAAGATTATCATCTTCCGCAGAAAATTTGCAATGGTCTGAAGTATTGCCAGGGGATGGATCCCCTGATCCAACAAATAACTTAGGCTGTTAAGGCATTTGCCCAGATCCTTTTCTCCAATGGCACCAGTAAGCTTGTATAACTCCTCATCTTTGTGTCTTACAACCAACTCACAGACGTCCTCGGCCTTTATCCTGACACTATCTCCTGCGTGGGATACGAGCTTCTGGATCTCTGTCTTCAGACCCACAAGGTCTTCATGACCAACCCGTTCCATAATGGTATCAATGGCCTTATGCTCTATTTCCTTGCCCTTTTCCCTGATCAAACTCCTGATAAAGCTCCTCGCAAAATCTGCCCCGCCTTTCTTATCCTTTTTTTCTTTGTCAAGGTCCATCACAGGCCCATGCTTTTTGAGCTCTTTGTAAAAGGAACACCTTCTGTCCACCACCTCGGATTCGATAATTATAATTGCGCGGGACGGGTCGGCCCTCTGAGCAAGCCAAGAAAGAATGCGATTCCCCGAACCTGTATGTATGGGCTCTATACATTCCAGGTCTTCACCATGATCTTCAAGGAATTCTGATAAATTCTCAATGCGTAAATCCTTAGGCCAATCCAAAACCTCTTTCATCTGCCCTGAAGAAAGCCCTATAAGCTCCTTTGGATCTATCTTCAAATCAGAAAAGATCCGTGAAATGAGCTCCATTGCCCGATCATCATCACCTGCTTCAATGGCCGCCAGGGCCTTCTTCCATCTGGTCTTTGTAGTATCTGCAGATACCAGCAGAGGCAGGTCCTGTATTAAAATTACCTTGCGCCCCGGGAAAAAACCTCTGGTCTCCAAAAGCTCAAGCAACCTGCCCTCTGAAAAAAAATCAGGAGATAAAACCTCGAAGTTGAAATCTTTCGCCTCTTCAGGCACCAGGCAATCTATTAATTTATTTATCTGAAGATGGATAATGGGCCTATCACCTATAAACAGATAGACAGGATAGACCTCCCCGGCCTCCGCCTTCTTAATGACCTCTTCGACCTGGCTGAGATATTTTTTCGATGTAAGATTCATGTTCAAAGTGCCTAAAGTTTGAGGTGCCTAAAGTGAGCTAAAGTTGAGGAATTATAGGTATCCTTCATTCAGTAGTTTATCCAAAAACCTGCTCGGCTTTCCAAAACTAGTCACAAGGACCTCTTTCTTCGCCCTGGTAGCAGAGACATACAAAAGTGCTCGCTCGTGTACTTCTGATTCTCTTTTAACAATCGGATCTGACGAATCACTCATCACGCCTTCATATGGTACAATCCCGTCGTTAAGTCCAGCTATAATAACTCTGTCAAATTCCAAGCCTTTAACCCGGTGCATCGTTGCAAGACGAAGTCCTGGAGCCATGCGATCTTCTGCCTCGCTCCGCCGAATGAAATAAGTATCCATATCTTTGTCATTAAGGGCGCTTTCATATTGTTTCAATAATTTATTTGTACGAGCTACCAAACATATTTCCTTAATAGCCTCTTCCTCATCTTTGATTTTCAGAAGGTACTCTACAATAAAATCTACTTCTTCTCTGAAGGATTTGAAATTCCTGACTACTGGCACAACACCGTGCAGTAAGGATTTGTAACCCTTCTGGTCGTCCAAGCCACCATCCAAGTCATCAACTTTTATTCCTTTGAGCAAGCTCACAGCCCAAGATCTGGTTTCGTCAGTTGTTCGGTAGTTAATCCGGAGTTTTCTGCTACGGCCGCGGACATTTAATCCGCAGTGGCTAAGAACAACCTTATGCCTGTAAATGCGTTGATGTGCATCACCCACAATAAAGATATCGTTCTTAACGCCGTCTTTTGATATCATCTGTCGAATAAGCCTAAACGCTTGTGGACCCATGTCCTGTGCTTCATCCACAATAATTGCTCGATATGGCAGGATTGCACCTTTTCCTTCCAGCAATTGTCTGGCATCCCGCATGGCGTCATCACCTTCCCTGAAACCATTTTCGTTCAGGAGAACACGGTATTCTTCGAAAATCGGCCATATTTCCTTTCGCATCTTTCTGCTCAAACGCAGTCCACGTCCTATCCTTGAAACCTTAAAATAATCGTTCAATGACGCAACTTCCTGAGGCTGAATTATCCTTTCCCATTCTTCCCTATAAAAAGTTTCGTCAAATCCCAATTCAGAAGGCATCATGTCAAGGGCCTTCTTCCACAAGGATGCTGTCCTCCGTCCATAGTCAATCTCATAAGAATAGCCATTACGGCGCAGGAAATTTGATACCCATCTGTCAAGATTCACGACTTCTATACGGCGCATGACCTTATTAGGACATATTTTTGCAAGGTTTTCCCGGATATCAGCGGCCAAATTTTTAGTGAATGTTGTAAAAAGGATACGATCATTGTCTTTTGTAAATATGTGTTGCGCCAAATATCGTGCCCGGTGTATGGCCACAACAGTCTTGCCCGTGCCGGCGCCACCCAAGACACGAACCGGACCATTCCATTCTCGTTCAATAAGTTTTCTCTGAGATGGATGCAGAAAAACACGCCATTTTTCAAGTGGGGCATTCAGGATCTCGGCCAGCTCCAAATCATCTTCAACAACAAAAAAGCGGCGCTTTGAGTCGGGATTTATCAGTGCCGCTTCATAGTCACTGACATCTATTTCCTGTGGTTCTTCTGATTTCTCCATTTCCAGAAAAACCTCTTCCAAGGAGTAGCCGGCGGCAAGATAAAAAAGGGCTTCATAAGCCTCTTGTGGAAGATGTTCTGCTGCGTTATCAAGTTGCTTCTCAGTTTCTATGGACCGAACCAATGGTACAAGTGCCTCCGGCACACCCAACCGCAAAAGCTGCCGATCACGTATATCGGCAAATAGACTGATATCATCCTCCTTACTGCTCTCATCACCAGCCTCTTGAATGGTCGGCATTCCCTCCACGTCAAACACTTGCAAACTGCCAGTCTCAGGGTGAATATTACATATTTTATTTTCCGCCCACTTATATGCTTTATCATGGTGGTCTACCCAGAGAAGCACAAACACATTACCCGTGTCGGGCTTCTTCACAATTCCACGATAGCTTTGATCAATCCGGACAGAACGTAATGAAGGATCTTTAAATTTAATAATCTTTTCATAATTAATGCTGGGAGCCATTGGATCAGCCTTAAACTTCGTGATAAATTTAAGCACCTTTCCCTGCTGCTTCTTCGGAATACCAGCGAATGCATTCAAAAAATCCGATGCAATTGCGACTTTTGCCCTACTCATAGCAGCCATTTGGTCTATTCCTCCCGCCTATTATTCAGAGCTACATATTTATCAGGATTTTTCAGCACATCTTTCAGTGAATAAACTTTCCATTGCGCATTCACAAACCGGCTCTCAAATTCAAGTTCTTCATCCAGCAAAAAAGCAATTTTCAATTCCTCCCAGGCAAGTTCAGCACCCGCAATAATTTCGCCTTCTGAATTCTGTAATTCATATCCTGCTTCCGGCACCGGCCAGTCATTGTTCCTGAGCGTATCAAGTAGGCCGTGTAGTGTTTTGTCCGTCATTTCCCGGATTTCATGCCAGCTTTCCTGTTCAGGCTCGACCGATGGTCCATCCCCGGACGGTATCGTCTCGTCAAAAAGTTTAATTCCATCATAGGCTTTTTTCTTAAGCCCTTCTTTGGTTACAAAAAAAGCAAGGGGTAAAAACTGAAAGAGGTTGTAAAGCCGAAGGAATCCATTCCAAACAACCTGAAAATCCTTCTTTTGTCTGTGGGCCTCTTCATCATCTAAACAACAACCAACCCTTACACCGACAGCATTGCCGGGAGGGGTCACTGCTTCCTGTTCAGTCACGACAAATTGTTGCAATTGTACATTGTCTTCATGGCTCTTCGCTGTCAGTAATCCGTAAAGACATGGACAATCTGTCTCTTTGATCTTTTCAGCAATCTCCTCCGGCATATTGGTTTCAAGGTCTGTGGTCCATTTTTCAATTACTTCCTGTCCGGCAAACCGTACCGCATCAATATGGATCAAGGAAAATACAAAGCTAAACAGTCGCCACTTATCCTCCTCAGGCTCTTGTAAAAACCGCACCAACAAGTCAAAACTGTTCAGCTTATTCAACTCTTTTAAATCAGACAGACCGTATCCCGTCAGCAGTTCGTAGAATTTACCGCCACTAGGAAGCCCTAACGGCTCAAGGTAATCCACATAAAAATCTTTCTGAGTTTTAAATACGTTTTCAACATCATGCCAGCTCATAGACCACACATGGAATTTTCCGCTCTGGACAATCGCCATTCTCTGGGCCATATCCTCACCTACCCGATCTCGGTGATAAGCATATCCATCCAGAAAGACCGCCACCGGTTTCATAGCATCATTTACCCTGGCTGCTCTAATAACAAAATCCGCCCTGGAAGGGACACTCACGCCATCCAACTCACCAATCTTAACCTGAGGTTCAATATAATAGGCCCTTTCTCCAATCTTTAAAAAATAGCCGGGCTTTCCGTTGACCAAATCACTTTTCAACAAAATCGATAAATTTTCAGACCGATGAAGTTTTAAAGCCCCGATAAACCTTGCCTCCAGCTCACTTTCAATAAGCGTGTTCAAAGGAATGTTTCTGATACTATCCGTCTTAACCAATTTGTCCCGGTAACCTAATATTTCTGCAAACAGTTCAATTGCCGTATTTCTGGATGTCTGAGGCATGTTGTAACTGTTGCGGTAGGCAAACAAGCACCTGTAGCAGCCGTCCTTGTCTTCCTCCTGGTTGCACCGACACGACCTTAACGCCTCCAGAGACAACTCAAGGACCTCCATTAGCTGGTCTTTAGAACGCATCAACTGCTTAAGATAACCTGTTCCGCCAGGCACCATGTCATAAAGGACAAGATATTTTCGTTTAAAAGAAGAATCAGCTAACGGTTCTTCATGCACAGTAGTTTGCAGGTGATCTATCTTCCCTTTAAATTGCTTTTTAAGTCCCAACTGCATTGCGGCAATAAAAGATTGCAGTTTTTTGTCGGATTCTTCAATAATGCTTACCGGCAGCAAGATCCGAATCGCCTCTGATGTGAACTGCCTGTAGAGATAAATACATTCGATCAGGTTCTTGTCACTCTCCTGATCCCGTGCCGTGCAGGTAAAGGCGTGTGTTGGTCCTTTATGATCTTCCTGGATCTTGCCGCACACCCTGCAGAGAGAAAAACCCTTCCGGGGCATTTCCACGCCTGCAATGGAGAACTTTCTGCCGATCTCGGTCTTTTCTCCAAAGTTAATCTCGCAAAAGTCAACCCTGGAAAGAAAATCAAAACCAAAGGGAAAATCAGCATCTACCTTAAAAGCCTCCACAACCTGCGTATCATCAAATTCAACAAGCATCTGTTTGTTATAAAAAGTGGGGTCACGGTCGTCGCTGTCGTCACTGATCCGGCTCTTTCGGTCAGGGGTAGATGCAAAAACCTGCCGCATCTTAAGCATCAATCTTTTCTGCCCTTCATCAGCCCACATGGTGCTTCCGCACATAGGGCAGGTTTCTTTATCTTCTTCCTTCCCAATCAATTCCCTGTGGGAACAATTGTTACAGAAACGCCAGGTTTCAACATCTGAAACGGTCATATCAACCTGATCTACTTTAACTCTGCGACCACTGGCATAAAACGTATTAGCCGGTGCCAATTCCTCAATAGCGCTCCTTGCAGGTCTTTCATACTCATAACTCCAGGTGTCATAACTGCTCTCCCCCTCCTGGACCTGTAATTTCTTGCGGTAAATAAGGGATTTCAGCATTACCCCCACTTCAGGGAAGGCGTAATTCGGAAGCAATCCTTCATCAGTGAAAAAATTATAGGTATTGCGATCACTGATATTCTTTACAAGGGCCTGAAGAGCAGACTTTTCAATCCCCATTTCGCGAAGATCCTTTTCAAAGTTCTTGTCTTTAGGGCCTTTCTTCTTCTTATTGATTTTACCGTTCATGATTTGGACTTTTTTCCGTAAAGAATCTCTCTCCTTTTTACGGCTGTGAAGTCCGTTCATGATCCGGTAACGAAGACTCCCCTGCCAGTCCCTGTCACCTTCAATAAACATTTTGAGATTTTTTACTGATTCGGGACTGATTCCCACGTTGCCACTAAAAAGCCCAACAAACGAATCAAAGAAATCAGCCTGATTGGTCTCGATATAATGGATAAAATTGTGCGGGAATTTTTTCTGGTCAACAGGTTCCAGGTTGTTCAATACCTGCCCCAACTTTTTTGGAATAACTGCAATTTTGTCAACAGCCACCCAGCGGTCAAAACAGAATGCCGTGAACTGTCTTTCCAAAACTGCGGAAGCATCAAGAAATATTCCGGGGGAGTCCACATATCCGGCCAGCATTTCTTCAGGTTCTGCAAAGAAATACAAATCATGGGGTCTGGCATTGGCAACAGTCAGGTTCAGCGCATTCCCGTCCCTTCGTCCGGCCCTTCCGATTCTTTGCAGGTAGTTTGCCTGAGCCGGTGGTACCGAGCATAATACCAGTGAAGACAGGTTCCCGATATCAATCCCCATCTCAAGCGTAGGCGTGCAGGAGAGCAGGTTAGGAAACCATGGTTGCCGGTTTTCATCAGCGGCCTTGAATTCAAGCTCCAACTGCTCTCTTTCCGGTCGTTTCAGGAGTCCTGTATGTTCCTTGGCAAATATCCGTTCTACATCCCCGGTGGCATAAAGTTTTCCATAGTAGTCAACGCCGGTTTCCTGCGGGCTGTATTTGCCATTACAGTGGAAGCGCTGGCAGGGCGCGTCTTCAAAAAATACACTTTCTTCTTCAGCAACCGATATGTTATGCCCGCATCTTTCGCAACGAAATTGTCTTACCCGGGCTGAGATCCTAAGTGCCTCCGGACGGACACCCCAAACCGAATCGCCTTTCACCCGGTTTTCTTCAAACACTTTTTCGTCCACCAGAAATTTCAGTACCAGGTCGTACAACGGTTTTGATACTGCCGCCACCATTGGCGTCAGGTCAAGAAAACATTTCTCCGCCCAGCTCACATACCAGGTCCGATGAGTCGTAGATGCACTGTACAACTGATCAAACCGGGTTCCCCTGCGGGTGGTCGGAAAGGCCGGCGCCCTGGAATACTGCCCGAAATTAGGCATCCAGATTTTACTATTAATCACATAAGTATTGCCAAAGCCGTTGATATAAGTGTTTAAAACCGGCTGAGATATGCCACCTTGGTCCTTAATATGAACAATCAATCCAAGCAGGAAACGTGTAAGCCTGTCTTCATCAAGCGCCCTAAACCCTCCAATTTCATTGCGGATGGGTTCAAGCATACGCTTAGCAGCCCTTTTTAGTAATTCCGGGTCAAAATAGGCAACAGATGAACCGGTCTTCTCCAGGGTCCTGCCGATCCTGGCCTGAAATCCGTATTCGCTGACAATTTCCCACCCGATCCTCCTGTCCACATCTCTCCTCAAAGTGGAGCCCTCGGGTAATATGCCATGGTTTTTTAAGTATTCATAATCACGGAGCCAGTCCATGTTGGGAGCCAGAAAAGTGGAGATATACTGGTTCTCATCAAACTGTTTTGACCAGTAGTCAATAAAGGCCGCCGGAAGTTGCGCCAATGTCAGGCCATCTCCGGCAGTTAATATGACTTTCTGCAATGCGGTCCTGAAGTTGAACCGAAAGGTCCGGCCATTGAAAAAACCGGCCCGGTGAGCGGCATCCTGAACATTGTCTGAAAAAGTAAGCAGTTTCTTGTCGTCGTTATAGGTAGAAGAATAGAGCTGGACGATCATGACGCTGGTCAGGCTTGCCGCCCTGGAACCAAGCAGGGTAAGACTATTCTGCGCACCGCAATAAGGGCAATCATTAACGCTTACCTGACGGTTGCCACGCTTCCTTCTGCTGTCCGGCATATAGACCAAAATTAACTCAGGATGGCCACATGAAGGGCATCGGTCGGGATTCGCCTTGGTGGTTACATTCAGACAATTGGTGCAAAAATAGTTCATCCCAACATTCTGGGACTGATCACGTACCCCTTCCTCCTCCGGGAACAAATACACCACCTTGGGGTCATGATTGAAAAAACCATGATAAAAATTCTTCAAATCACCCATGATGGCGGAACTGTTCTTACGCTTTAACCCGGACCACCCCATACTGCCGCACTCCCGGCAATGCACAATGGGCAGATGAGTATCTAACTGGTCCTGATTAAGATCGTCGGAAAAATGTAGTCGAGGTTCCTTTGCTACTTCACCTACCATACGGCGCAACTCACGCAACCAGACCTGCAACCTTACATTTAAAAAAGGGCGTATATTTTCCTCTTCACTGCCGTTATCATTTTTACTAACAACCTTAATACGAGCTTCAGATACCAGGGCCAGGAGGCTATTAAGCACTCTTACTTTATAATCAGTATCATCGCTTTTCAGACCTCTGGTGATGTTTTCCAGTTTGAGAAATATGTTATCAAAACTGTAAATTTTCCCGCCCAAAACCTTCAGCAAATTCTGGAAGAAGAGATGCTCCCTAAGTTCAGTCCCGAGATCAATCCTCCAAGCCGGATCATCAAATCCACCTTGAATATCTTCATCAAACCAAAGCCTGTGCTGGGTCTGGATATATTCCTCGTATCTGTTGAAATTAGCCGGATCAAGTTCTGTTGATTTTTCTTGAGAAACAATGTCCACATGGGATATCAGGCTGTCTCCCAGAAATTCCCCGGCGCTCAGACGTGACTCGGAAATAATCGAATCATCTGTAAACGTTTCGCCAAACACCGCTGAAGCATACTCAAGGAGTTCTGTCTGTTTCTCATCGCTCCCCAATGTTGCAGACGTTCCAACGCAGCAGAGATAATCAGGTTCTGTGCCAAGCCTTGCTTTCAGACGACGGATCAGGCAACCCAAGTCTGAGCCCTGAGCTCCGTCAAAGTTATGCAATTCATCAACAACAAGAAAACGCAGAGACTCAGGATTGTTATGGACCCAGAGTGGACGATCATCAGGCCGGATCAGCAGGTAGTCGAGCATCTTATAGTTGGTAAGCAGGATGTCCGGAGGAGAGAACCGCAAGGTGTCCTTGTCTGAGATCAACTTGTCCGGTCTCATAAGCATAGACGGATCTTTCTCCCTCTGTCCGACGTAAATACCGGCTGAAACATGATCTCTCAATTTGCTGTTATAGATGAGTTTTGCAAGCCTGCCTGCCTGGTCTGTAGCCAGGGCATTCATGGGGTAGATGAGAATAGCCTTAATTCCAGGTTCGCCTCTGTGCTGATAACAATATTCAAGGATGGGATAAAGAAAGCATTCAGTCTTTCCTGAACCGGTCCCTGTTGCAACAATGGTTGATTTTGGGTTTGGCCCGGACAGTCGGTCAAAAGAATTTATCTGATGGAGATAAGGAGGATACTGCATCGGCAGGTTCGGGAAGTAATCTGATCCGCCTTTGTCCTGCTGGAATGGCAACTGGATGTCTAGGTATGGCCCTTTGAAGACATTGCCCGGCTCATTCAGCAATCGTTCAAGCATATTGGAGAAGAACGGTGTGGAAACAGGAAAGGTTGTGCGTAGAAAATCCTTTATTCCCTGTTCAACATGCCGGGCCAGTACAGAAGGGATCATTTTATACCTCAAACCTCTAAACTGAGCGATTAGCTATTAGCAATTATGATATCTGTTAAGGATTTGAAATTATGTAACCGTTCACGGGATTACCCGTTTTACCGCAATCCACCGAACTGTAAGCGTTTACAGGATGCTGCAGATGCGAGGCGGAGGGTACGCAGACGTACTTCCTGTACTTCAAGTGC
>JAGGRV010000170.1 GCA_021159445.1 Deltaproteobacteria bacterium
GATACACTCTCTACATCTTCGATCGCAACGTGCGGATGTCTTCCGTGCTGGGATTGGTGGGAGCCGGCGGCATCGGGCTGGAGCTGCACGACACCCTGCGGCTGTTTAATTACAACCAGGCGACAGCACTGATCCTGTTTCTTATCGGAACCATTTTCAGCATCGATTATCTTTCAACTTTTGTGCGAAGCAAACTGAAGTAGGAGGTTTTCAAATTGGTACCACGCAACCTGTGGGTTCACGCCCTTTCGGCAATTCCTGAAAACGACTTGAAGGCTGCGGCCGATCAATTGAAGGTTGGCTACGATATACGACACAGGGCCCTGCCCGAGGAGGGACTGGGACTGTTGAAAATGAAGGACGGCGCCTTCGGCGATCATTACTACATCGGTGAGTTCCCCGTGGCCTCGGCGCACGTTGAACTTCATGACCAGAAGGGCCGGGTATTCGAGGGCGGCACCCACGTTATGCACGACAGCGCGGCCTATGCCGCGGATCTGGCAGTCTGCGATGCGGTGCTGGCCAACCGGTTGCCCGGCTGGGAAACGATAGCCGAACTGGTGGAGGCAGGCATGCAAAGACGCGGAGAAGAACACCTGAAGCGCAAAACCATGCTGGCCCGCACCAAGGTGAATTTCGATCTGCTATCCACGGTCAGGGAAAAGGAAAATGAAGATTGACGCCATCTGGACGCCCGATGTACAGCAAAACATCTTTCGAAAACTGCTGACAGCCTTCGCCAGGCCAGCCAAAGTCCTGGACCTCTCGGACTTTCTGGCCGGCGCAAACGCATTGGAAGGCATTCTGGCAACATTGGTGGACAGCGCGGTGAACCTGAGCGATCCGGACGGCCTTATTGATAGGCAGACCTGGCATTTGCTGCAAACCGTTTCGTGCAGGCCCGAAAAGGCCGCATACATTGTAGCGGATGGCGGCAATCCCCCCGGCTTCACGCCCTATACCGGCACCCTGGAAAGCCCGGAATTCGGCGCTACGGTCATTCTGGCAGTAACCCAAGTGGGCAGTGGAAGCTATGACAATACTTTCACCGGTCCCGGTATTGACGGAGAGCAACCGCTGGCGGTGGAAGGACTTCATCCCCAATGGCTGGAGAAGCGAAATACCTGGAACCAGGCCTTTCCCCTGGGGGTGGATATGCTGCTGGCCGACAGATATTGCATCGCCGCTTTGCCGCGGACCACGAAAGTCAAATTGAGAGGGGGATGATCTATGGCCTATGTAGCTATCCAGGGCGGTCAGCGCGCCATAGAAGAAGCCGCCCGCCTTTCAGAATACCTTCGAACAGAACAGGGTATCGAAGGAAGACCGGTTTCTTTGGACGATATCAAATACCAGTTGCGCGGTTTGCACAGCCGGATCCTCTCAGAAGGCGGGCTGTACCACCCTGATCTGGCAGCCCTGGCAATCAAGCAGTCCATGGGCGACCCATTGGAGGCGTCCTTTGCCTTGAGGGCTTATCGCTCCACACGGCCCCGACGGATGGAAACCGCTGCCCACGATACGAGCCGGATGCGGCTGGTACGACGCATTTCTGCGGCCTTTAAGGATATTCCGGGCGGCCAGATGCTGGGAGCGACACCTGACTACTCATTAAGGTTGCTCAGGTTCGATTTGATGGATGAATCACCGGAGGCCTTTCAAGAGATTGCCGGCACATGGATGGAAAACCTTAATGCTGACGATGTCCCGGACACGTTTCCAAAAGTCCTTGATTTGTTGATGGAAGAAGGTTTGCTGGCCTCGTCAGATAACGACGGCTCTGAAGAAGCGTTCGACATCACCCGCCAGCCGATGATCTTTCCGGTCCCCCGCTCGGCCGCTCTTCAGTCCATGGCACGGGGTGAGACCGGCTCCCTTCTTATGATCGCCTATTCCAACATGCGCGGTTATGGCGACGTGCATCCCACGGTTGGCGAGGTTCGTGTCGGCTATCTTCCTGTGGAACTGCCCCATCCGGTAACTGGCACACCGGTCGAAATCGGCGAGGTGTTGATGACCGAGTGCGAAGTGGTGGCCATGTATGAGGGGGGCGATGATGCCCAAGCGCAACCCCGTTTCACGGTGGGGTACGGCGCCTGCTTCGGCCACAACGAGGTCAAGGCCATCGCCATGGCCATCCTGGACCGGGCGCTTCAAAAGGGGATGCAGGACGGGGCCGCCAACCCTTCCGAAGATCCGGAGTTCGTATTGCTGCATATCGACGGCATTGATTCCATGGGTTTTTGCACCCACTATAAAATGCCCCACTATGTCACCTTTCAATCCGACATGGACCGCTTGCGGACAACACAGTCCAAGAAGGAGCGCGATCTCTGATGAGAAATGATACCCCATACACCCCATCCACTGCCTACCCGTTCGGCTTTCTCGACGCCTATGCCAAGCGTGAGATTCGGCGCAGCATCCTGAAGGCCGTGGCGCTTCCCGGATACCAGGTACCCTACGCCTCACGTGAAATGCCTATGGGTCGAGGCTTTGGTACCGGCGCCCTGCAATTGACCCTGTCTGTGGTCGGTCCGGACGACACCCTGAAAGTCATTGACCAGGGCAGCGACGATTCGGTCAACGCCGTAAACTTGAGGCGATTCATCCGTAAAACCTGCCCGGGGATCCAAACCACCACCCTGACCGAGGCGGCTACCGTTCTGCAGTCCCGCCATCGCATTCCCGAGAAGCCGCTGACCGAAGAACAGATCTGCATTCTCCAAGTCCCCTATCCGGACCCTCTGGTCTACGTTGAGCCAACCGAGGAAAAGCGCAGGACCATGCACGGCGAGGCTGATTACGCCCGGCTGTGGGTAAAACTTTACGAAGACATGCGTGAGTTTGACGAAATCACCATTTCTCACCGCTACCCGACGCGCATCAACGGCCATTACGTTCTGGACCCGTCGCCGATCCCCCGCTACGACGTACCCAAGCTGAACCGGTCCCGGGCGTTGATCCTGTTCGGCGCAGGCCGTGAAAAGAAGATCTATGCCGTTCCGCCGTTCACAAAGGCTGAACCCTTGACTTTCGAGGATGTACCCTTTCGAACGGAAACGTTTGTCGATGCCGACGGCAACCGCTTGGCCTGCCGGCGATGTGGGGCCACTGACAGTTTCCTGGACGAATTCACAACAGACACCGGAGAAAAGGTGTTCCAGTGCTCGGACAGCGACTATTGCCTGAGCCGCTCACAGGGTCCTGCATCGGCAATCTACACGGAGGCCCGCCATGATGCGTAAGGTATTAGACGTCAAAGGACTGTCCAAGGTCTACGGAAAGGGCTGTCCGTACTGTCGCGACGCCACCGGCCCCCGGTTCGACACCAACATCTGCCCGCATTGCGCCAGCGTAGTGGCGGTTCACGACATCTCCTTCACGTTGTATGAAGGCGAGATTCTTGGCGTGATGGGCGAATCGGGCAGCGGAAAGTCCACCGTGGTCAAGTGTCTCTATTTTGACGAAACTGTGGACGGCGGAACGGCACACTTTTTCGACAACCATGGCCAGTACAATTTATTCGATCTGTTCAGCCTGAATGCCGCTCAACGCCGCTGGCTGCGCTACCGCCGGTTTGGCATGGTATACCAGAATCCACACATGGGCCTTAACTTGGGCATTTCCGCCGGCGGCAATATCGCCGAGCGGCTGCTCATGAACGACATGCTGATCTATGCGGATATCCGCAAACGCGCGAGTGAACTGCTTCAACGCACCGAGGTGCCCGAGAATCGAATGGATGATCTGCCTGGTCACTTTTCCGGCGGGATGCAGCAGCGGGTGCAAATTGCCAAGGCCCTGGCCACCAACCCGCCACTTCTCTTTCTGGACGAAGTGACCACGGGCCTGGATGTGTCCGTACAGGCCAGTATCCTGGATTTGATCATCGAAATACAAGATCAGCTCAAGACCACCATGATCGTGGTCACCCATGATCTGGGGGTGATTCGGCTTCTGGCCGGCCGCACCATTGTGATGAAAAACGGCTGCATTATTGAAGCCGGGCTCACCGACCAAATTCTGGAGGACCCGCAGCACGCCTACACCCAACGGCTGGTAGCTTCGGCGCTTTAGGCTCGCAAAGGATTATTGCTGATGACGACATCTCCGCTACTTCAAATCGAAGGACTTTCCAAATCCTTCTTCATGCACGACCAGCAAAAGGAGATCCCTTCTGCCCGAGAAGTCTCTTTCAGGGTACATAGCAAGCGACTGACCGCTCTTGTAGGTCCGACCGGTGCCGGTAAATCTTCTATTTTAAAAGCTATTTATCGAACCTACATTCCATGTAAAGGGCGAATTCTATACCGTTCGGCAGCCGGAAAAACCGTTGACCTGGCTTCTGCAGATGAACATACCATACTGGCCCTGAGAAGCCGGGAGATCGGGTTCGTCACCCAGTTCCTGTTCGCCCTGCCTCGTCAGCCGGCCATCGACGTGGTG
The DNA here is from genome assembly GCA_021159445.1 of Deltaproteobacteria bacterium. Taxonomy (GTDB): domain Bacteria; phylum Desulfobacterota; class Dissulfuribacteria; order Dissulfuribacterales; family UBA3076; genus UBA3076. The sequence goes on from JAGGRV010000170.1 coordinate 4,450, forward strand.
GCATCGCCGCTGTATAGGCGCGGTTTGAGCAAAGCGGACGGCCGCCAAAAAGCTGGTGCCTTGCTCCAACGCCTGCACATTCCCGAACATCTCTGGGGCCTTTCGCCCACCACTTTTTCCGGTGGAGAACGCCAGCGCATCAACCTGGCCAGGGGCATCATTGGGCGTCCGCGCCTACTTTTGTTGGACGAACCCACCGCCAGTCTCGATCTCCGCACTACCGGCGATGTATTGGAAATGATAACGGAGCTCAAAAATGAGGGTACCGGGATTTTAGCCATTTTCCACGATCCGGACCTGGTTCAAAGGATGGCGGACGCCGTTTACCAATTGGATCGACCTTGACGGATGGAAGGATAATCATGAAAAAAGAACTTCTAACGAATTGCCGGCTGGTCCTGCCGGATGCTGTTGCTGAAAACAGCTCACTGCTTATCGAAGACGGATACATTGCAGCCATTGAGCCGAACGGGGCGGGCAAAGCCCGTATATTGGATCTGCACGGAGCGTACCTGATGCCGGGCATGATCGATCTTCACTGCGACGCCCTGGAAAAGGAGATCGAGCCCCGACCCAACGTGCTGTTTCCATTGGATTTCGCCATCGCCCAGGCCGACCGGCGTAACGCTCAGGCCGGTATCACCACGGTGTTTCATGCGCTGTCTTTTGCCCATGGTGAACTGGGCGTTCGCAACCGTGACATGGCGGCCGAAATTGCTCGTAAGGTACACGACTACGGCCAGGTAATGGTGGATAACCGGGTCCATGGACGCTACGAAATCACTGACGAGAAGAGCCTGCCGGTATTGTCTGATCTTATAGAGGAGGGCTCACTTGGAATGATCTCCATGATGGACCATACTCCCGGCCAAGGACAGTTCAAGGACTTGGCTGCTTATCGCAACTATCTTGAACGAACCTACGCCAAAAGCGTGGATGAGGCCAATGCCCTGATTCAACAAAAAATTAATAGCGCTGAAGGGGCCTATCATCGGATTGGGATCTTAGCCCAAAAAGCCCGGAGAGCCAGCATCCGCGTTGCCAGCCATGACGATGACGGCCCTCAGCGCGTTAAGACTATGTTTACTCTGGGCGCCACGGTTTCGGAGTTCCCGGTCAATTACGAAGCAGCGCAAGCAGCCTGCGCCCTTGGCCTCTGGACTGTCTTCGGCGCGCCAAACATTCTGCGGGGAGGCAGCCAGACCGGGTCCATGAAAGCCATTGAAGCCGTCCACAATAACGTCGCCGGATGCCTCTGCTCCGACTATCACCCCGGCACATTGCTTGCAGCGGTGTTCCGGTTGCCACGGCTTGCCGACATCTACCTTGCCGACGCGATCCGTTTGGTGACCGTAAATCCGGCCAAGGCCGCCGGTTTGGAAAACCGTGGACAGATCAAGGCCGGCAAAAGAGCCGATCTGGCATCCGTCAGTTTCAGGAAGCAACTGCCTTACATTGCCCACCTGTGGGTGCAAGGCCGCCTCACTTACCACGAAGGGTCCGAAAGTGAAGGATAAAGGCCGGCTTTTTTACCTGATTGGTCCTTCAGGTGGCGGAAAGGACAGCTTGATCAGCTATGTCAGGAAACGCCTGGACGGCGAAGATAGGGTTGTCTTCGCCCACCGCTACATCACCCGGCCGCCGAAGGCGTCTGGGGAAAACCATGTTGCCCTGAGCCGCAAAGAGTTTCTGCAACGGCTTCAACAAGGCTTTTTCGCCATGCACTGGCAAAGCTATGATTGTCATTACGGCATCGGCATCGAAATCGATCAGTGGCTTTCAAGCGGCTGTCAGGTGGTGGTCAACGGGTCGCGGTCCTATTTGCCAAAGGCACTACGGCGGTATCCGGATTTGAAGGTGATATTGATCGAAGTTGCCCTAGAGGTTCTTAAGCGTCGTCTGGAAGCCCGCGGCCGGGAAACACCGGAGCAGATTCAGGCGCGGCTTGAGCGCAACAACCAAATAAATGATGCTTTGGTAAACATATCGCATGCAGTCATCAACAACGATGGCCCGATGGACAAAGCCGGGGAAATGCTTATTCAGCTCTTGCTGCGACACAGAAGATAGACCCCAAGATATTATTTGTCTCTGCTGCGTTGCCGGGAATTTATAACGGGCTACCGAAAACATGAACAAACGAAAGTTAGTTCGATTTATTCTGATTATGGAGATGTCTTTCCGTAGTGGTTTCCACATTTGTGAAAGGAGGTATCGAGTATGAAGTAAGGTTGGTGCGAAGATTTTCTTTAAGATAAAAGTGCGGGCTGCCAGAGAACCCCCTTAGTTCATGCTTGGCAGCCCAAGGCCAGTAATGCTACGACAGCTCTTGCCGTTTTCGGCCCATTTTTATTTACACACAAAAGAACAAACATGTCAAGTATATGGACATACCGAAAGAGGAGAGAAAGAATATGTCTATAAAATCTTATCTAATTTCTTTGGTGGCAGGAATATCTTTATTTACCTGTTTTGCCCTATGTTGCCCTGTCGCTCAGGCGGGTGAGTTCGTGACCAAATTGGCCGATCAGGTGGAGTTTAGCGGCTTTATCCGATTTATTGCCGGCTACTCTGACAATCTAGTAGATGACATGCATAACATCATATCTGATCGGTCAGAACACGATCCCTTTTGGGAAAACACCGCGGGATTTTCCCGTCTACGTTTTTCCATCACAGGTCCGGATGCGGAAGGGTGGAAAACGAGAGGATTTATGGATGGAGACTTTCGGGGAAGCTCAGGGGACAGCGCCAAATTGCGCATGCGTCAAGCCTGGATGGGGGTCAGGAGTCCTGATGAGAATTGGGAACTCTTCTTTGGCCAAAAGGAATCGATCCTTTGTAGCATGATTTCTTACAAGTATACCCTTTCATTAGAAGGGTATATTGGAGCAGGGACACTGTATCAGCGCTCCCCGGGGATTCAGGCCTTTAGGTACTTCAGACCATATTATGCGGCCTTTGAAATTATGAAGGCATCTGATGCAGGACCAGGTACAGGTCAGCTAAATGATAGCTATTCTGATCAACCCTCCTATACCTTACGTTCGGGTCACAAAGGTGAGGATTTTGAAGGGTGGTTAGCTTTTAGATATGATAATTCAAAGGAGAGCTTCAGGCCGGAGGATCTTGATAAATACACGAATAATGCCGGCTGGCTCCTTACAGGAGAGGCTGAATGGTGGCTCAAGCCTCTTTCTTTATATGGAACATGGTATGTGGGTGAAGGAAGCGCCTATCCACATATCTTCAGAAAATTCAAAGATGATGGCGGTCCTTTGCAAAACCTGATCCTGATCAACAGCAAAAAGGACAAAACAAGAGGGGCCATGGTCGGTGTAAGGCGCACTATCAATAAGTTCTCCCTTGCTTTGTCTGCTGGCTACATGGAAGTGGAAGATGGGGATGGAAGTTGGGCTGACATCGTGGGGAGGGACACCGAAGGAAAGAGTCTGGACCAAATGACGTATCGCTTAGTTACAAAGTACCAGTTTGGCAAAGCCCTTTGGGTTGGGTTGGAATTTGTACATTCTGAACTTTCCGGAATGCGGGAAGCCGAAGATTACAAAGGGCAGAGTTGTATGATGCATATAAATTACAATTTTTGAGCAAGCTTGCAACTTTGTGCCCTTCATGCGAAAGACAGGACTGAGTTGGAAGTAATACAGAGTAATGGGACTTTATTCTAATCTTGAAAATTTGGTCCTCAGGGCTAGGTCAGAGATGTTCGACTCTGCCTGAAGAGATACGAACAAGTTGCTAAGTGATCTAAAGTTTGAAATGCCTAAAGTTAAGGAATCGCTACGCTCCATCTATTATAAAATCAGATAGCATGCCGAAACTTTAGGCACATTAGTTCACTTCACACTTATCATGACAAGCCTCTGGCAGGGGTGAACTCAAAGCCTGGTCCTTTGGGTTGGGCTTCTTTACCGGCTCAACAGAATACCTCTCCCACAAGACCCTGCGTAGTAATTATTAACTCCCTGCCAAGGAATATAAACTGTTGCCCTTGCGCAATCCTACCAGTTCCGCAAAATTTGATACAAATTTAACCCTCCCCTAATAATGCTGTAACACTGATGTGGTTCAAGAAAGCTATTGAAAATCAGCAATCGAAAAAAGAGGAGGACAAACCCGTGAAAAAAATAGTGATTGTAACCAACAAATCAGAGCCTGATTACGGTTTACTCGGATTGCTCGATACAATGTTTCCTGAGTGTGAGATCCATGTTGTTCCAAAGCGGGTTGAGACTTTTGAGGATGGTATGGCCGGTTGCTCTTCAGACCCCTTTAGGTGTCACACTATAGGGGGAGCGTATGATGGCAAGTATTTTAATTATAAAGATGACCCCCGGCTGTCTTAGGCCAACGGCTATATCATGAAGAGTTATGTCCCGGATATACTTCTTTTAGTTTTTGGGCTTCTCTTTTTGGTAGGCTTGATCGTGTTCCGGTTCAGATTCATCAAAGACCGAAACCCTAATACTAAGATTTTAATTGATCTGTTAAGATGGATGAATGCACCCCGTTAGAATACCCCCCTTCCCCTTGATTTGAACCACAAAAGCAAGAGCATTTTCCATAGTTTGCTGCAGGGATCTTAAATCTACATATGCTTAATAATCCCGTAATCCACGGTATTCATCAGTCTTTTTTCAATAGGGAGATGACATGATTATGAAGAAAAAACGCGTATTAGTCATTGGACACCAGGCCCCGGATAGTGATGCCGTCTGTTCCGCTATTGGGTATGCCTACTTTAAGAACCATCTGGATAAAACGAGGTTGTATGTCCCCTGCCGGGCCGGCACATTGAACGAGGAGACAACTTTCATTCTTGAGAGGTTTAATCTGGAGACACCGGTGCGGATTGACAGCGTCGTTGCCACTGTGGAGGATATGGATATTGAAAAACCGGTATCCGTTTCGCCCGAACAGACCATGATGGATATCGGCTATCTGATCAAGGATAGAAACATCCATAGCTTTCCTGTGGTGGATGCGGAAAACAGACTTCTCGGCATTGTGGACAAGATGGATCTGGCTGTCCACTATGTGGAACGACTGGAGATGGAAAATTTATCAGCTATTCCTATCGAACTGAGCCACCTTATGTCTGCCCTGCAGGGGAAAATACAGGCCAATACAGGAAAAATGAAGCAACTTTCAGGTGAGATATTTGTTGCCGCTTCCCAGAGAGGAACGACCATCAACAGGGCAGAACGGGGGGATATTGCTATTCTGGGAGATAGGGCCGATGTACAAACGGATCTGATCAAGGCAGGATGCTCGGCCCTTATCATCACCGGAGATCATCCGGTTAGTAAAGAAGTCCTGGAATTGGCCAGAGAAAAAAAAGTGTTGATAATCAGTTCGCCCCACCGGACTTTCGCTACCGCCAGGCTGATTAATTTATGCATGTCTATCTCACATCTCATGTCAAAAACCGTACCCACGGTCGGATTGATAACTACTGTATGCGAAGTAAGAGAAAATATCCTGGAATCTAAATATCGGTGCTTGATGATTGTTGATGATGATAATCATCTGATCGGTATTATAACCCGGAGCGATCTCCTTGAGCCAATCCAGAAGCAGGTTATCCTGGTGGATCACAATGAAATATCACAGGCTGTTGATGGTATAGAATCTGCCGATATTTTGGAGATTATCGACCACCATCGGGTTGGAGATATCTCGACCATAGGGCCTATTACCGTTTATAACGAACCGATCGGGAGCACCTGTACCATAGTGGCTGGTCAGATATTCTTGCACCGGATTGAGATGATTCCGGATATTGCCGGCGCCCTTCTGTCAGGGATATTGTCTGATACACTGCTTTTGACACTTTCCACTACTACCGGGAAAGATCGCGAAATAGCCAATAAATTGGCTGAGATTGCCGATCTCGATCTGACGACGTTCGGAAAAGAATTGTTGGCGTCGAGTATTAACATCAAGGGAAAGACAGCCCATGATATCCTTTTTCAGGATTTCAAGACCTATCATTTTAATGGAAATAAGATCGGTGTTAATCAAATAATGATTCTTGATAAAGAGGAATTTGCTTCTATTGAGCCGGATATTGTGTCAGAGATGGAAAAACTCTGCAGGGAAGAGCATTACAGCATGGTAGCCATGCTGATAATGAATCCGGTGGAAAAGAATGGGGAAGAGATAATCGTCAAGGGTAATAAGCAGATTATTGAAAAGGCCTTTGGTGTGACTGTAAAGGATGATAAATGTTTTATCCCAACAATCATGTCACGCAAAAAAGACTTCATCCCCAGGATCGGCAGGTTCCTCACGGGCTGATTTTATACAGATGCCTTGGGCAAGTGGATTGAAAAAATACTCCCCTTTCCGGGGATACTCTCAACAGCCACGCGGCCGCCATGGGCCTGGGCGATATGCTTGACAATGGCAAGGCCAAGTCCTGTCCCGCCTAGCTGCCGGCTTCTTGCCTTGTCTACACGGTAAAATCGTTCAAAGAGACGGGGTAGATGTTGTTTTTCTATTCCGCAGCCCTGATCATGCACGCTGATAATGATTTCATTTTCCCTTTGAAGGGCCTTTACCCGAACAGTGCCCCCATTGTTACTGTACTTGATGGCGTTATCAATAAGGTTCACAATAGCCTGTTCAAGGAGTGGCGGATCTATTTTTGCGAACATGTCTTCAGCACAAGACAGCTCAATCTCTATTTTCTTGGCCATGGCGCCGGCCTCACAGACCTGGATAGCGGTCTCGAGCACATCCTTTAGCCTGCCCTCATCCAGCACGACTTCTTCTCTTCCGGCCTCCTGCTCAATCCTGGAAAGGCTCAGAAGATCTTCAATAATGGCCTCAAGGCGATCTACGTGTTTGCCGATGATTTCCAAAAATCGTTCGGCGTCCTCATGATTCTCCACTGCACCATCCCGGAGAGTCTCCACAAACCCCTTAATGGCTGTAATCGGGGTCTTTATCTCATGGGATACATTGGCAACAAACTCACGCCGGATCTTTTCAAGTCTTAGAAGGCGTGTCACATCATTCAAAACGATAAGTGCGCCGATTTGCTTCCCTTCTGCATCACGGAGCAGCGTGCCGTGGCCATTAAGAAACCGTTCGCTATCAGTGGATAGGACAATCTCCTTTTCAACCGCCTCCTGACTGGACAATGCATTTTTCACAAAGTCCTGAAGGACGGTATTCCTGACCACCTCCTGGATGCTCCGGCCTCGGGCTTCGGCGGGATCGCATCCGAGCATTTTTGCAGCAGCATGATTCATGCTGATAACCCGCTCTTCCATATCTACGGCAATAACTCCTTCAACCATGCTGGAAAGCACGGCTTCAATCTCGTTTCGCTGCCGCATGACAGTATCAATATGTTCGCGAAGCTCAACGGCCATCCGATTCAGTGCATCGGAAAGGGCTTCGATTTCCACGGATTCAGCGACTGGCGGTCTGAAATGGAATTCGCCACGAGCGATGGACTCAGCCCAGCTCTTGATCTGTTCAATAGGACGGGTAATGCGGCGGGAAACAAACAGACTGAGGATCGCAGCAAATACAGCTACAACAAGGCATCCGAACGCAATTTTGATCTTCATACTCTTCAAGACCAAATCTATGTCATTCACAGGGACGGATGTGCGAACAACCGCAAGGATGTGGTTTTTTTTCTTGATGGGTATCCCCACGTACATCATGTCCTTTTCCAGGGTCCGGCTGTACCGTATAGATGTGCCTGAAGGTCCGTTCAAGGCCTCAATGAATTCCGGCCTGTCCACATGATTATCCATTTTTGCAGGGTCCTTCTCAGAATCTCCAACGACCTTACCGGAGGGAAGTATGATGGTGATACGGGTTGCAGCACTCTTGCCGATTTTCTTGCACAACAGGTCAACAGCCTTTTTATCCGGGGGATCAAGATGTTCCAAGACCTGTTTCTCAAAAAAGCGGGCCCGTACTTTGAGATCGGACGCAGTCTGTTCAAGAAAGAAATGCTTCAAAGACTCGGATGCATACCATGTTACAGCTATCAGAGAGATAATAGTGATCAATAGATAGGATGGATAGAGTTGCCAGAGCAACCGTTTCTTTTTCGGCATATCCCTATTCCTTGAATCGATATCCGACTCCACGGACCGTCTCGACATATTTACCGGCAAGTCCGAGTTTTTTTCGCAACCCAACGATCTGGACATCCACCGAACGATCAGTGACAGAATGATCCTCACCACGAACAGCTTCAACAATCTGAAAACGGGTAAAGACCCATCCAGGCCTTCTCGCCAAATAATTGAGGATGCCGAATTCCGTGAAAGTTAATTGGACAGGCTCCTCATTGACGAGCACCTCGTGGCGTCCCGGATCAATTTCGAGATCGTGAATTCGAAGGACCGATGTCTCTTCTAGCGGTTCTTTTATCTTTCTGCGGAGAACCGCTCGAATTCTCGCTACCAGGATCCGCGGACTAAAAGGCTTGGTGATGTAATCGTCGGCTCCAAGTTCCAGCCCTGTTACAATATCCGCTTCCTCGCCCTTGGCTGTCAACATTACAATAGGTATGTTTTTGGTGTCAGGATCATTTTTCAGGCGTCTTGTGACTTCCAGACCGTCTATGCCCGGAAGCATAAGATCCAGCACAATGAGGTCAGGATTTTCCGGCCGCACGAGGCGTAAGGCCTGCTCACCTGATTCCGCGCAAGGAACCTGATAACCTTCTCGCAAAAGATTGAATTTCAGTAATTCCAGGATATCTTCTTCATCGTCTACCGCGAGGACCTTTTGGTTTGCCATGACATGACCCTTAGGAACGTACAATAAATAACTTGAACAAATTAATGTTTTTTTGCCGTCTTCTTCGTTGCTCGTCGATCACATAACCCGTTATGCTCGCTCC
>JAGGRV010000110.1 GCA_021159445.1 Deltaproteobacteria bacterium
AAATTTATACGAAAAGCGGCACAAATGCGAATTTATTCACATCCACCAGACCGAGATCAGTGAGTTTCAGCACAGGAATAACAGGCAAAGCCAAAAAACTCAGGGTCATGAATGGATTTTCCAAGGGACTCCCCAAATCAGAGGCTGCTGACAGAAGTTCATCCATCTCTTTGCGCACAATCTCAAATGGGGCCTCTGACATGAGGCCTGCAATCGGCAAGGACATTCTTGCCACCAACTGTTTGTCGACAATCGCCGCAAAACCGCCACCTGCCTCGATTACCGCATGAGCGGCAGCAGTCATGTCCGCATCGTTTGTGCCGACCACTATAAGATTGTGAGAGTCGTGGGCTACTGTGCCGGCCAGAGCGCCTTTTTTCAGGCCTATCCCCTTAACAAAACTTAGACCTATGTTGCCTGTAGCGTGATGTCTTTCGATAACCGCCAGTTTGAGGATATCTCGATCCACGTCGGCCACGGCAAGACCATTTTCATGTCTTACTGGCAGTTCTAATGCTTCAGTTACGATCTGCCCTCCAACCACACCGATGGTGCGGACCCGCTCTCCCTGGACCGGGATCTCGAAATTTATACTCTCTGAAACTATATTTACAGAAGAGGAAACATCGTATGTCTTTTGTGGTTCATCAAATAATGGGTTGTTGTTTTCAGCTACCAGGCGACCCCTGCTGAAGACCTTTTCCACAGAAAAATCCTTCAGGTCATTCAGGACCACCAGATCGGCACGGTATCCAGGGGCCACGGCACCCCTGTCATATAGGCGGAATCGTTCCGCCGGGTTCAGGGTTACCATCTGAATGGCAGTAACGGGATTCAATCCCTCCTGCACTGCCAGACGAACAGAATAGTCCATGTGGCCGAGGTCCATTAAGTCTTTTGGATGCTTGTCATCTGTCACAAAGAGACATCGGCGGGCGTTATCAGCCGTAACCACCGGCAATAGTTCAACTAGGTTGTGTTCAGTAGTTCCCTCGCGGATAAAGAGATACATACCAGCGCGAAGTTTTTCTAATGCCTCTTCAAGCTGGGTACATTCGTGATCTGAGTTAATGCCGGAAGCTATGTATGCCTGTAAATCACGACCGGTGAGCCCTGGACAGTGTCCATCAATGGGCAGGCCTCGCTGAGCTGCAATTTCCAGCTTGGCCAGAACATCCGGAAGGCGGTAGAGCACGCCCGGAAAGTTCATCATCTCTGCCAGGCCTGATACCCGTGGATGGTCAAAAAGAGGCGCCAGATCCTGGGCGGAGAGTGCTGCTCCTGCTGTCTCCAGATGGGTGGCAGGAACACAGGAAGATGCCATCACAAAAACCGTGAGGGGCAGCTTTTCGCTAGCCTCCAGTATATAGCGAACACCTTCAAGTCCTAGAACATTTGCGATTTCGTGGGGATCACAGACTACGGCAGTCGTGCCTCTGGGGACCACGGCCCGGGCGAACTGATAAGGTGAGAGCATTGTGCTCTCGATATGAATGTGGCCGTCAATAAAGCCGGGGCAGACATATTGACCGCAAAGATCTACGACCTTAACTGCTTCGTATCCCTCACCGACACCTATGATGATTCCTTCAGCTACGGCCACGTCGGCCCGGAGTATCTCGCCAGTGAAGACATTGACCACCTTGCCGTTCTTGAGCAACAGGTCTGCTGTTTCCTCGCCTCGTCCAAAACGGATAATCTTATCTAAAGTCGGATTCATACCCAAAACCTCAAAGTTCCGGCACACTGGGATTTGCCAGAAGTAAATTCAGGATGTGTGGTTCTTCCCCGATCGTGACGGCCAAACGAAGCTGTTGCACAGATACGGCCTCTTCGCGGCCTGGGAAGAAAAGAAATCCATAGGCCAATTGTCCGGGTTCGACAGGCCGGTTACTCAGCGTCCTTTGAGCAAGATCAGTCCTGATTTTTTCCGGAGCAGTGGCATAGGCTGCAGTCCCACCTGCCAACGCCCCGGCTGTACCTCCAAGGACAGCGCCTTTGCCCACACTTTCACCGATATCCTGTCCTGAAATGATGCCTACGGCAAAACCTGCCAGGGCACCTGCGGCCCCGAGCAAAACAGCGGGTTTCACAGTGCCTTTTGCTGTTTCGCCCATTTCTACATGTCCCTTAACCCGTTGATAGGCTTCCTCTGCTGAAAGAATAGGCCAGGCCTGCCCGCTTTGATCAATCAGGAATGTCTGCCCGGAATTTATACTCACCTTCTGTGTACCTTGATTATCAATGACTAACTGGACCGGCAGAAGTCCTGATCCTCGCACGTCAAAGCCAAACCGATCCTCTGCGATCTTTGCATCCAAGAACGCAACGGCCAGCATTTCGACACCATTCACCGCTACATGTTCAGGTTGGGTCCCAGGTAGGAGGACAGGGGAAACACGATGTCCGTAACTTGCACAACCGGCAAGGACAAACAGGCTGAGTAAAAGTACAATGGTTGCACGATACGCGTTTTGGGATCGATGTCGGATGGATTCTCTCTCCAAGAGGGAATTCCGGCATAAAGCATGTGCTGTGTTTTGCAGAAAAGAGTTTTGCATTTTGTGTCCTCCAAAATTTCTTTATTTTAAAATTTTTAAGGTACTGCCTATTTTACTAGGCAAAAGTAAAAAATGCATAACTATATTTGTTTTTGCGTTTATGATATAATTCCACATGCTCACAAATACATTTTCTCATATTCCAGGTATAGGCTTGATAACAGAAAGGCGCCTATGGGAATCCGGCTCACGTTCCTGGGATGATTTTGTCGAACCCTATCCGAATACGTTATCGTCCGGGAAGATAGCATTAATCAAAAATCACATAGATTTGTCCCAAAAACATCTGGCTTATCAGCCGGAATACTTTGCCGACTTACTGACCCCGGATCAACATTGGCGGCTATTTCCGCATTTTCGTCATTCCACTGCATTTTTGGATATAGAAACAACCGGACTGGATAAATGGGGAGACTCCATCACGACCATTGCATTGTATGATGGCGGATCCATTTTTCATTATGTCCAGGGTGATAACCTCGAGGCATTCAAAGAGGATATTCAGAAGTACCAGGTCATTGTGACTTATAATGGGAAATGTTTTGATGTCCCGTTTATTGAAAGCTATCTGGGGATAAGAATTGAGCAGGTCCATATTGATCTGCGATATATATTGAAAAGACTCGGATACTCAGGGGGACTGAAGGGATGTGAGAGACAGTTGGGATTACACAGAGGGGAACTTGATGGGGTTGACGGCTATTTCGCCGTTCTGCTCTGGGAAGAGTTCAAAAGAACCAACAGCCGGAATGCCCTGGAAACGTTACTTGCCTATAATATTATGGATACAGTCAATCTGGAATACCTGATGGTCATTGCTTACAATCTGAATTTACAGAAGACGCCGTTTTTTCAAAGTCACTGCTTAACTGTTCCGGAAGCTCCGGACATACCATTCAGGGCAGATCCCCGGATAATCGACAAGATCAAAAGGGAATGGGGACCCCCTATTTCATTCCCCTTGAAAAGGATTCTCATGACGGAGACGGGCTTCTGACAAAACCCCACCCTTTCTGAACCTGGAAAAGACCATCGTATGCTGTGTCATAATACGATCTCATCCGATGAAGGATATTCCGGTCAGTTAGTATAGATCCCAACAGATGGGCTTCAATCCCGTTTTCAATGGCAGCGACCTTTATATATTCTTCTATCACGGCATTGGCAAAAGCAGTCGACTTTATTAGTACCTTAGCAATTATTTTCGTGTTTTTTCTGGCAGAAAATTTTGAAACACAATCACGAAAACACGAAATAAAATTTCTCGAAATATTAGAGGAGGTATAAAAATATGGGTAGCACATTAACTTTAAGACTTCCAAAATCACTTCATGGCAGAATCAAAGATTTGGCAAAATCCGATGGAATTTCGATTAATCAATTTTTAGTTACAGCTGCGGCGGAAAAAATGTCTGCCTTATTAACTCAAAATTACTTAGAGGAAGAAGCAGCCAAAGGTCAGCGGAAAGATTTTGAAAAGGTTTTAAAAGCGGTACCACATATCGAACCTGAACCATTTGATCAATTGTAACAACTGCGGCTGAACCGCGGCGATTGGGCGGAATAAAAAACGAGGAAAAACATGACAAAAGAAATCGGAAACGGTGCAAACCTCGGCTTTGAAAATCAACTGTGGGCTGCGGCTGACAAGCTCCGGGGGCACATGGACGCTTCCGAGTATAAGCATGTGGTTCTCGGGTTGATCTTTCTGAAATACATCTCCGACGCCTTCCAGGCTAAACACAATCAGTTGGAGGCGACCAAGGACACCGAATACACCGACCCGGAAGACCGTGACGAGTATGCGGCGGCCAATATTTTCTGGGTTCCGAAGGAAGCGCGCTGGGGCAAGTTGCAGGCCGCCGCCAAGCAGCCCACTATAGGCAAGCTCCTTGACGACGCCATGGTGGCCATTGAGAAGGAAAACCCGAGCCTCAAGGGCGTGTTGCCCAAGGATTATTCGCGTCCTTCACTCGACAAGTACCGGTTGGGTGAGCTCATTGACATTATCGGTAAGATCGGGCTGGGTGATGATGTATCCCGGTCAAAGGACATTCTGGGCCGGGTTTATGAATATTTCCTGGGTAAGTTTGCTGCGGCTGAGGGCAAGGGCGGCGGCGAGTTCTACACGCCCCAGTGCGTGGTCAAGCTGCTGGTCAGAATGATCGAGCCTTACAAGGGCCGGGTCTACGACCCCTGTTGCGGCTCGGGCGGAATGTTCGTGCAAAGCGAAAAGTTCGTGAAAGAACACGGCGGGAGTATTGGCGACATCGCCGTCTACGGGCAGGAATCCAACTACACCACCTGGCGTCTTGCTAAAATGAATTTAGCTATCCGTGGCATTGACGCCAACCTGGGCGGCCGACATGCGGACAGCTTTCATAACGACCTACACAAAGACCTCAAGGCCGATTTCATTCTCGCCAATCCGCCCTTTAATATGAGTGACTGGGGAGGCGAGCGCGTGCGGGAAGACGCCCGCTGGAAACACGGCATTCCGCCGGCGAACAACGCCAACTACGCATGGATTCAGCATTTCATCCATCACCTGTCGCCCACGGGCATTACCGGCTTCGTCATGGCCAACGGGTCCATGGCTACCAGCACTTCAAGCGAAGGTGCTATCCGCAGGAGCATCATCGAAAATGATCTGGTGGACTGCATGATCGCCATGCCGGGTCAGCTCTTTTATACGACGCCGATTCCGGTGTGTCTCTGGTTTGTGGCCCGGAACAAGAAAAACGGCAAGTTCCGTAACCGGCATGGTCACACACTTTTTATCGACGCCCGCAAGATGGGCGCGCTCATTGACCGGGTGCACAGAGATCTTTCAGAAGAAGATATCGGCAAGATCGCCGCTACCTATCACGCCTGGCGGGGGGAAGAGGGCGCAGGTGATTACGAGGACGTGCCGGGCTTCTGTAAGAGCGCCACTACCGGCGAGATCAAGGAACACGGCTATGTGTTGACCCCAGGCCGATACGTGGGTGCGGCCGAAATCGAGGACGACGGAATTCCTTTTGAGGAAAAAATGGCCGAATTTACAGCGCAATTGAGCAAACAGTTCATAGAGTCTGAAGTACTTGAGCAGAAAATCAAACATAACCTAGCAGCACTTGGCTTTAATATGTAAAAAAGAAAGGGGTGGTGAATTATGGCTCTGGATCTAAGCAGTTTGAAAAAGGCGATTGCCTCGTTGAAAAATGCATTAAACGTCGCGATCCCCGCTTCCCTTGAGGCGATGCCGGAAGATCAGCAGGAGGTTATTAAGGCAGGTGTTATCCAGAATTTCGAATTTACCTACGAATTGTGCTGGAAATTTATGAAACGCTGGCTTAAAGTGAACATCGGGACGGCATATGTCGAGGGTGTGACGCGTCGAGAGCTATTCCGTCTCAGCGTTGAAAACAAACTGATTAAAGATGTTGATCAATGGATGGAGTATCACGACGCGCGAAACGAGACTTCCCATACCTATGATCAGGACACCGCTGACGACATCTTTCAGGTTGCACAGACTTTCTTCTCAGATGCCCTTGAACTGCTCCAGATCCTTGAGGAGAAGAATGATTGACGCATCTCCACAGGATCTGACAACGGTCAAACGCATTTTAGCAAAACACTTGCCTGAATGCGAGGTCAGGGCTTTCGGTTCGCGGGTATCCTGGACCGCAAAACCATATTCCGACCTGGATCTCGTTGTTTTAGGACCTAAAAAACTTTCTCGAAAAGTTTTGATATTGATTAAATCAGCGTTTGAAGAATCCGCTATACCAATTACCGTTGATGTTCTCGATTGGCATCGAATTTCACCGGAATTCCGCGAAAATATCGAAAAGGAATACGAGACAATCCAGACACCGGATGAACGGAATGCAATCCCAGAAGGCTGGAGGTTTCGAAAGGTCTCTGAGATTGCTGAGGTTGTCGGCGGAGGCACACCGAAGACAAAGAAACCGGAGTATTGGGGTGGTGATATTCCGTGGCTTACGCCTAAAGATCTGTCTGGTGAACACTTTCGTTATGTCTCCCGAGGTGAGAGAAACATCACAAAGGCAGGTATTGAGAACAGCAGCGCCCGCCTTGTTCCACTAGGGACTGTTTTACTGACCAGTCGTGCACCCGTCGGTTACGTCGCGATGGCAAAAAACCCCATCGCGACAAACCAGGGGTTCCGAAGCCTTGTTGTGAATGAAGAACACGATCCTGATTTTATCTATTACCTTCTTCTGCACAACACGGATTACTTGAAACAGCACGCCTCTGGATCGACGTTTCAGGAACTTTCCGGCAGTACTCTGAAGTCCTTGGAATTTCTTATACCGCCCTTATCCGAACAACGCGCCATTGCCCATATCCTCGGATCGCTGGACGACAAGATCGAATTGAACCGGCGGATGAACAAGACGCTGGAGGCTATGGCCCGCGCCATCTTCAAATCCTGGTTTGTGGATTTCGACCCGGTGCGCACCAAAGCCGAAGGCCGTGATCCTGGCCTGCCCGACGAGATTGCTGCACTCTTTCCGGACAGTTTCGAGGATTCGGAGCTTGGTGAGATTCCGAAGGGGTGGGAGCCTTCAACTATTGGCTCTGAGTTCAACTTGACGATGGGCCAGTCTCCGCCGGGCAAGACCTACAACGAGACTGGAGACGGACTACCCTTCTTCCAGGGACGTCGAGATTTTGGCTTTCGATTTCCAACAAATAGGGTTTACTGCACAGCACCAAAGCGACTTGCCGATCATGGCGACACCTTGGTAAGCGTCCGTGCGCCGGTTGGGGATATCAATATGGCCATGGCGCGATGCTGCGTTGGCAGAGGTGTTGCTGGAATTCACCACAAGTCGGGAAGCCGTTCTTACACATACTATGCGATGCACACTCTCAGCGATAGATTCGCTCGATTCGAGGCAGAAGGAACTGTGTTTGGTGCCATCAACAAGAAACAATTTGAAGGCCTGCATTGGCTTTCGCCGCCAGGAGATCTGGTCAACGAGTTCGAGAAAATCGCTTTTCCCTTAGATGAACGAATCGAAAAGAATACTAATGAGACTGTAACTCTCTCATCTCTCCGCGACAGCCTCCTCCCAAAGCTCATTTCCGGTGAGCTTCGTGTTCCTGAAGCTGAAAAATTGGCGGAGGTGGCGATATGAGTAAAAATATTCCTGATAGCATCCGTCCATATCTAAACGAGATTGCAGAACGTCTTTGGTCGGGCCATGCAGCCATCATGGTTGGATCCGGGTTCAGCAGAAATGCCAAACCAAAGGGTACATCGTGTTCCGGCTTTCCTGACTGGCATCAGTTGGGGGATTTGTTTTATGAGAAGACCTACGGTAGCAAATCTGGCACTAAAGCAAAATACCTGAATGTGCTTAAACTGGCGGATGAGATGCAGGCCGCATTGGGTAGACCAGCATTGGACCAAGCAATGCGCATTGCCATACCAGATAATGAATATGAACCATCGCCACTACATATAAAATTGCTTGAACTTCCGTGGACAGATGTTTTTACGACTAATTATGACACGTTGCTGGAACGGGCATGTACTTCCGTTACCTTGCAAAAATATGATGTCGTAGTCAACAAGGAGGATCTGATCTACTCGGAAAAACCCCGGATCATTAAACTACACGGGAGTTTCCCATCTGAGCGACCTCTCATCATTACTGAAGAAGATTATAGGCGATACCCTCAGGAGTTTGCCCCCTTTGTCAACACTGTGCAGCAGGCTCTTTTGGAGAATACGCTTTGTTTGATCGGATTTTCCGGAGATGATCTTAATTTTTTACAATGGATAGGCTGGATACGCGACAACTTGGGTAACCAGAATTCCCCCAAAATATATCTTATTGGCGTCCTCAATATGTCTGTAGCCCAAAAGAAACTTCTGGAACAGCGCAATATGGTTTTAGTCGATATGTCTGGATGTGCTGGAATAAAGGGTGATCTCTATAAGGGGATGGAACAATTTCTAGATTATCTGATCTCAAGAAAAGCAGAAGATAATAGGCTTGGATGGCCGGGGGATTTAAAGTTCCTGCATCCAGATTCCAATAAAGACAAAACGGCTCAGATCGCAGAACTTCTGCTCGTGTGGAAAGAACAGCGTCTTTCTTATCCTGGTTGGGTAATCGTTCCAGAAGATCGCCGCAGTTCTCTTTGGATATTTACTCAATCTTGGATCAATTTTGTCTCTTCGAAAGATAGCTTTTCTAATCTCATTGATCTCGAATTTGCCTTTGAACTGAACTGGCGCATAGAGAAATGCCTGTGCCCAATACTGAACCAGCAAATAGAGTTCCTTGAGGTAGTAATGGATAGATACTTGCCACTTAACGATGTAGTGACGTCGAATGAATCGTTTCCCGTGACGCCAAAGGAGATAAATGGACGGGGGTTAGACATAAAAGAGATCAGGAAAATGTGTGTTTATCTCTTACTGTCAATGGCTCGCTTTTATCGCGAAGAGGGCCTGCTGGAAAAATGGAAAGAGGCCAATGGCAAAATCCAAAAATTAATTAAACACCTATCACCTGACTATAAGGCACGCTTATCCTATGAACGCGCTCTTTATGCCTTATTTGGATCGGATATGCCAGAACTCAAGAACAGACTCAGAGAATGGCAGGGTAATGAGTCCTTGCCATTCTGGGAGGCCAAAAGGGCCGCCCTGCTTGCCGAAATTGGACAAGTCAATGAAGCAGAAAAAATTCTTGAACAGTCATTGAAAAACATCCGTGTGAATCTGAACCTAAAACCTGTTACAACTGATTACTCTTTGGTTTCACAGGAAGCCATTGTCATGCTGTTGCTTCAATATGTGCAGACTTCCGTAGCAGCAGCAAAAGGAAAATGGTCAGAGACTCAAGATGTTCGGAATAAATTCTCTGAACGATGGAATACTCTCAAACAATACAAATGCGACCCATGGAATGAACTGAAACTTTTCGAAA
Organism: Deltaproteobacteria bacterium; assembly: GCA_021159445.1. Taxonomy (GTDB): domain Bacteria; phylum Desulfobacterota; class Dissulfuribacteria; order Dissulfuribacterales; family UBA3076; genus UBA3076. The sequence continues at coordinate 9,521 of JAGGRV010000110.1, forward strand.
GCGTTCTTGAGCGACCACCTGTTGAAGTACAAGATGTTACGGAAAAACAAGAATTTGATATTGGACGAGTCACCCGAACCAGACATTTTGGAAGAACAGACCAAGAGGCATTGATAGCGTATAGTTTTCTTCGTTTTTGTGAAGATGGAGGATTACCTTTCAGAATACCTCATAGCAATCTTGGGAAAAAGAGTGCGGAAGGAACGTTATCCCGCATTTCAAAATATTCACCTTTCTGGGCAATGGCTACTATGGTGCGGATCGGGGATGAAAAAGTTGTAGATCATATTTTCAACCGTGAGTCACTGAATAAGATGGATGTCGCCATTATTGATGGTTTAATTGAGGGATACCTCGAATCTCTTGAAAAAAGTGTGGAAGATATCCGATCGGGAAGCTGCTTTTACATAGACAATTTTGGGGTTGTCCTAGCCAAAGTCATTCCGGAGATTTTATCCAGACTTTGTTGCAAATGTTCTTCAGAGCTCAAGGAAAAGTTATTAAACTCTCTTCTGAAAATTTACATGTCATCCTGCAGGGGCAATTATGGTGGAATTCGGCACCTAACCGAGAGACTTATCAGCGCTTTTTCAGCTCGTCAACGTTTTAATTTAATTCCAAGATTACTGGATTTTCCTATTCTCGAAAATCTCCACCCCATCGAAGAGCGGGAATTTATCAACCCGTTTCAATTTATCAACATCGACAAAGAACTGACCAAAACCTGGAGCAAGCCGATCATACCTAATGACAAAGTATATGATTTTATTTTGAAAACATCGTCCGATGATCCAAACGCCAGAAAGTGGGCAATATCTACACTTGGTCAGTTGCATAACCTGGAACTTTTAGATAGCGTTCAAGCTGATAAATTCACTGAGGCACTATGGTGCAAGCTGGATACTTTCGGATTTCCATCCCAAACCAATTACTATAAATTCGCATTTCTTGATTTGCCTCACCCTGCGAACGTCGATCCAGTATCGTTGTTCAAGACTTACATTCAGAAAAATCAATTCCCCGTTCAGAAAAAAAGTGCAGAAAAGGGCATCGGAATAACTGGGGGGGACGTGCCTATTTGCCATGAAATCATTAGGGCCAGCAAATATCTTCATTGGACTGATAAAGAGGTAATATCAATATTTAATCGTCTTATTGGATGGTGGGACGCTGATAAGGACTATTTAAATAAAAAGGATCCTCCATCACCTTTCATCTCCATCGCAGATGAGTTCAGAGGCAGGTTTGCAAAGTTGGTGGATGTACTTGTGGCTGTTATTGCACCCCATTTTGACCAGAATACAGAAAGTGATAGTAAAGATACACTCCTTCGTCTGATCAGAGAGTTACAAGATCACGGACTTCCTACGCTACGTCTGGAGAGTGCATGTCTCCACATATATCCCGAATTACGAAATGATATTTTAGATAAGATAGAAAAGGGATTGGCTTCCAGCATGCAAGAGGCAGTTCTTGACAGTCTGAAGTCGGTTTGGGTCGTTGTAGAAAGAACTGAACTTTATCCAAATGACCAAGAATTGACGCAACCTCTTAATATGATGGGTCAGATGATTCTCTGGCGGAAAAAAATAGGCCTGCCCAGTGTCCTAAAGATGCTAATAAGTCTAGTAAAAAACCATCTCTCGTTATTTTCCGATGAACTTGAAAAATTGGTTTTAGCTGGGCTTCGGAACATAGCGGAAGATAGGATTATGGATATGGAAGGACTGGAGTTTTCTGAGATGCTTGACGTTCGACAGAAAGCGGCAGGGTTGGCTTATGAAATATTTTCGTATTACTCCAAGCAGGGCAAGCCTATTCCGGATGTAATAACAGAATGGCAGAATATTTGCCACGCAGACAATGAATTTGCTGAAATCAAGAACCAATGGATACAGGAGGAAAGTGCATGAGCATTCCTATTGGTGAAGAGGAGTGATGAGCAAAATTTCCGAAAACACCCTCGAACAAACCGCTCTCGACTGGCTTGAATTTTTTGGTTGGCAGACCGCCTTCGGTTCCGACATCAGCCTGGACCTGTTTGGGCATACCTCGAAAAGGCGAGCTGCGCGTCCCGAATGCGGAGAAGTTCGTTGAGTCTGCCTGTGCGTTGCATACAGACAGGGATGCCAGCGTATGAACAACGAAATTGTATTCTACAGTACGCCGGATGGTGACAAAAAGGTTGAGGTATTATTTCAGGATGAGAATTTCTGGTTGACGCAGAAGGCTCTGGCCGGATTATTTAATGTCAAGGTTCCCGCGGTCAGCAAACATCTGAAAAACATCTTTGAATCCGGGGAATTGGTGGCGGATTCAGTTATTTCCATTTTGGAAACAACTGCCGCTGACGGCAAGACCTACAAGACCAAATATTATAACCTCGATATTCACCACCGCTGTTCCTTCCGTCTGAAGGGGTATGATTATTCGCAGGCAGGGGCGTATTCCGTGACCATTTGCACACAAAACAGGGAATGTTTATTCGGTGAAATTGTGGACAAGGAAATGATATTGAATAATCCGGGACGGATGGTGGAAAAATGGTATAGGGAATTGGAAAACAAATTCGCAGACATTGTATGCGATCAATGCGCAATCATGCCAAACCATATTTATTTCGTCATCCAGACCGGCGTAGGGACAGACCTGCGTGTCCGCCCTGATACGGACACAGACGAACAAACATCAGGGGGCGAACACATAGGTTCGCCCCTACATACCGTGATCCAATGGTTTAAAACGATGACGACCAATGAATATATCCGTGGTGTCAAACAAAACGGCTGGTCCACATTTCCCGGCAAATTATGGCAACGCAATTATTACGAACATATTGTCCGCAATGAAAACGAATTGAATCGCATCAGGGAATATATCATGAATAATCCATTACAATGGGAATTGGATCGTGAAAATCCGAACGGACAATGTAATAAAGGGCGCACACACAGGTGCGCCCCTACGAAGGACGAACCATGGCGGGCATAACCGAAAACACCCTTGAACAGACCGCCCTCAACTGGTTTGAATCCCTGGGTTGGCAGACCGCTTTCGGCCCCGACATCAGCCCGGACGGCCCAGCATGCGAACGCGACGATTACGACCAGGTCGTCTTGATCAGAAGGCTACAAGCCGCGCTTGAACATATCAACCCGAATATCCCGCCTGATGCCATTAACGAGGCTGTCCGTAAAATCACGCGGACCGAGTCACCCAGCTTGATCGAGAATAACCGGCGTTTCCATCGAATGTTAACGGACGGAGTGGACGTTGAAGTTCGCGACAAAGATGAATATGGCGGTGTGCGTCATGATAAAGTCTGGCTCCTGGATCTTGACGATTTGGAGAACAACGATTGGCTCGTCGTCAATCAGTTCACAGTCATTGAGGACCGCAGGAACCGGCGGCCGGACGTCGTAGTTTTTGTCAATGGCCTGCCTTTGGGTGTAATCGAGCTCAAAAACCCTGCGGATGAGAAGGCCACTATCCATCATGCCTTCAACCAGCTTCAGACTTACAAGACCGACATCCCAGGTCTGTTCATATATAACGAGTTGCTTGTCATTTCTGATGGCCTGGAGGCTCGCGG
>JAGGRV010000384.1 GCA_021159445.1 Deltaproteobacteria bacterium
TAAGTTACATCACAATCAGAAGGAGGAAACATGTGTCGACTTAGCGCCATTACATCCAGTTCATATTTTTCTCCCATGGAAAATATTCTGGCGCTGGAGACCATGAAGGAAGGCCACGATGGCTCCGGCCTGGGTCTGGTCATGAAAGACCTGGGCGGACCATTTGAGGACCTCAAGAGTTATCCTGTTCTTTCCGGCACCTGCAGCAACAAAGGCCTTGATATGCTGGATGACTATATGCAGCAAGCGGGTTTTCGTGTCAAATACAACTGGGAGCCAAAGGTCAAGCGAGTTGCAGGTATGGAGATAGAGCCCCGTGACCACTATTTTGCCAAGGCCTATCATTATCCAGCGCCCTATGAGCCAAAGGCCCGGGTTGAGTGGGAACGGCTCCTGCTTAAGACCAGGCTGGACCTGAGGCGAATGGGAGAAAAAGATCATTCTCTCTTTGTATTCTCTTTTTACCCTGATTGCCTCACATTAAAGGAAGTGGGAGATCCATTGCAGTTAGCAGAATTCTTTGGTCTGGATAATTTGTCCCTGCAGGCCAAGGTGATCCTGGCCCAAGGCCGGCAAAACACAAACTATGCCATCTACCTCTATGCCTGTCATCCCTTCTTTATACAGGATTACTGCACCATGACTAATGGCGAAAATACGGCATTTGTACCTATCCGGGAGTACTTGACCAGCCGGGGATTTCCTGGCTATATGGGCTATAATAGCGACAGTGAGGTGTTCGCTCACATCCTGCATTTCACCCACAGGCAACTCAAATACCCCTTGACCTATTATAAAGATATCATCACCCCATTAAAGGACGAAGAGATCCGCGAGCGACCAGACGGCAAGGCCGTCAGCCTGCTCAAAAAAAGTCTTCGACCCCTGTGCATAGACGGTCCTAATATGGTCATCGGTTTTATACCTGATGGGACAATCTTCATGGTACAAGACTCCAAAAAGCTTAGGCCGGGAGTTGTTGGCGGGGCCAAGGGAAAATACGCCCTTATGAGCGAAATGTGTGGTCTTGACAGGGCAATTCCCCAACGTGACCGCTCTGCTGACATTTTTCCTTCAAAATATGACATGGCAATGGTGACACCCGACGCCCAGGAGGTCCAGGTATGGAACCAGCTTCACGGCTAGACCACAATGGACAACTGGCGCTGCAAGAATTCCCCTATGTCATTCAATGGAGGGAGGACCGTTGTACCCGCTGTGGCCGTTGTACCGCAGTATGTCCGCAACAGGCTATAGAGCCTGCTGTCTTTGCCCAGCGCCTCGTGCATTCCGAATCCGGTACCCCGATGCCCAGCACTGTACGAAAGGTGTCCCACGGAATCCGCCAGGTTAATGACATTGATCGCTACTGTACCGGTTGCGGAATGTGCAGCCTGGTATGTCCGAATATGGCAATTGTCCCGCATTACAATCTACATCATAAGTTTCTGTTTCATAAAAACCTTGGAGGAACGCCGTATAAGCGCGGTGGGAGGCGCAATGATCCCAGCCCAAGCACGCTGGACAGGCTCAAATTTACCCGCATCTCAATGTTGACTGACCCTGCCCTGGATGCAGGCAGGCACGAGTTCCACATCAGGACCCTGTTAGGGCGCATCCCGCCCCCGGAAAAGCTACCCCTCAAGCTGACTGACAACCGATTGATCGTGGAAGACGGCCATTTTATCCCTCCTGTGAGGGAGATATTCCCTATCCGCATCGGAAGCATGTCCATAGGTGCCATTTCCCCTACCATGTGGGAGGGCTTGGCCATGGCCATCACTTATCTTAATGAGGTGGAAGGAATTCCAGTGGTTATGTGCTCCGGGGAAGGTGGTATGCCGCCCAGGCTCCTGCGCTCTCGCTTTCTGAAGTATTTCATACCTCAGATCGCATCCGGCTATTTCGGATGGGATGAGATCATCCATTCCATGTCGGATATGGTCGAGGACCCGTGTGCTATTGAGATCAAGTACGGCCAAGGCGCAAAGCCGGGAGACGGCGGCCTGTTGATGTCTTACAAGGTACTGAAACTCATTGCCGGAATCCGCGGTGTCCCGATGCACGTTGACCTCGCCTCTCCTCCCACACACCAGACCAAATACTCCATCGAGGAGGCAGTGGCCAAGATGATCCAGTCCATGTCCATGGCCTGGGGTTTCCGTGTCCCTGTCTATCCCAAGATCTCCGGCACCAAGACCGCCCAGGCGGTTCTAAATAACCTGGCCAGAAATCCTTATGCCGCTGCCCTGTGCATTGATGGTGAAGACGGCGGGACCGGGGCGGCTTATAATGTCTCTATGGACAAAATGGGGCATCCCATTGCTTCCAATATCCGGGACTGCTATCTGGATCTGGTCAAACAGGGAAAACAGAACGAACTTCCTCTCATCGCTGCCGGTGGAATGGGCAAGACAGGGAACCTGGCAGCAAATGCCGCTGCAATGATCATGTTGGGGGCCAGTGCTGTAGATATAGGGAAATATATCATGCAGACAGCAGCCGGATGCCTGGGAGATGAGTACAACCGGTGTAACCTTTGCAACACCGGCAAATGCCCCCGGGGCATAACCACGCAAAACCCAAAGCTCTACCGCCGGCTGGACCCTGATAAAGTAGCTGAGCGAGTAGTGGAGGTCTTTAAGAGCGCTGAGATAGAACTAAAAAAGATCTTTGCCCCTATGGGCCGGAGTACGCAGTTGCCAATCGGCATGTCAGACGGCCTCAGTGTTGGCGACAAGGCTATAGCTGAGAGGCTTCAGATTGATTATGCCTGCTGAGCAAAAAGCAATGTTGACAATTAACAGCAATCCCAACGGCCGGCGTGTCTCCTCCAAGGCCCTGGAGGAGCAAATACAGCAGGCTGTTACTGATGGGGTCCGGCAACTGGTTATCCAGGCCCAGGGACAACATGGTATTGGCGGCCGTATCTGGCCCAGGAATAAGAAGGTCTCCATAACCGTTCGCGGGCCGGTGGGCCAGCGCCTGGGCAGCATGGGCATGTTCGGGACGGATATTGTGGTTGAAGGCAGTAGCTCGGATGATGTGGGCTGGCTCAACTGTGGTGCCAAAATCACAGTGCTCGGTGATGTGACCAACGGAGCCCACAATGCCGGTGCCCAGGGAATTCTGTATGTGCAGGGCGGCGGCGGTGCCCGATGTGAAACAATGACCAAACGGAATCCCCGCTTTAAACCGCTCCAGTCCTGGTATTTCAGGGATGTAGGGGATTCCTTTGCCGAGTTCAAGGCCGGAGGCATTGCAGTGGTCTGCGGCGTTAATCCCCGAAACCCTGAGAACGTCCTGAGCTACCGGCCTTGCGTAGGCATGGTGGGTGGCACCATCTACTTCCGGGGCCCCATTAAGGGATACAGCGCCAAAGATGTCAAGCTACTGGATCTGACATCCAAAGACTGGGAGTGGCTTACTGAAAATATAAAGCCATATCTAAAGGCAATAGACCGTACTGATTACCACGATCTTTTGACTCAGGACCCATCGCATTGGAAAAAACTAATTGCCCATACCCCTGCAGAGCGCATAGCGCGATTAGGGCTGAAGATGCCACTCAGTAAATTTCGCACCCAGGTCTGGGAAAAAGATGTGGGCCGGGGAGGTATCTTTGGGGAATATCTGGAGCACCCACAGACGATCCTTCCCTATATCACCACAGGTACAGACCGCCGGCTCAAACCGGTCTGGAACAACGAGAAATACCTTCCTCCATGCGTGGCCGCATGTCCTTCGGGGATCCCCTCAAATAAACGCGCAGCCCTGATTAGGGAAGGTCGTATGAAAGAGGCCCTTGCACTTGTCCTGAACTACAGCCCGTTTCCTGCAACGGTCTGCGGTCAGGTCTGCCCTAATCTATGCATGCAGGCCTGCACACGCGCACTATTTGACAGGCCCCTTGATATTGCTGCTATGGGCCGGTTGAGTATGGATGTTCCCGCTCCCAAACCTGCTTCTCCTACCGGGCGCAAAGTGGGGATCATCGGCGGCGGGCCTGGAGGCATGTCAGCGGCCTGGCAACTGGCCCTCAAGGGGCATGAAGTAGATCTATACGAGGCGGCGGACCGTCTTGGGGGCAAAATGGAACTTTGTATTCCCCGAGAGCGTCTGCCCCGTGAGGTTCTGGAAAAAGAGATATCCCGCTTCAATGAGATCGGAATCCATGTGCATCTTGGACAGCAGATTGACTTTGAGACATTCCAAAAGATTTACGAGGATCATGAGCTCGTCATTATTGCCTGCGGTGCGCACCAGCCTCGCATTATTCCCTTCCCCGGAAACGAAGATGTCATAGCGGGTATTGAATTTTTAAAGGCTGCTAATCAAAGAAAAGGGCCGGATCTTGCGGATCAGAATGTGGTCATCATAGGTGCTGGAAATGTGGGCATGGACATCGCCTGTGAGGCCTACGAATGCGGAGCGGCCTCGGTTACGGCAGTAGACATCCAGCCTCCTGCCAGCTTCGGTAAGGAACAAGAGACGGCAGAGGCAAAGGGGACCCGGATCATCTATCCTAAAATAACAGAACGCTATGACAAGGCGGAACGAACGATCTATTTCAAGGACGGCACATCTCTTGATGCCGATACGGTCATCATTTCTATTGGCGAGGTCCCCATTCTGGATTTCCTCCCTCGTGAGATCCACACCGAGCGAGGCTTCATCATGGTGAACGAGCTGGGCCAGACCTCGGATGTTAAGGTCTTTGCCGTTGGTGATGTCACGCGGCCCGGACTTATAACCCATGCCATTGGTGCGGGACGCCGGGCAGCAGAGACAATCCATGCCATAATGATGCACACAGATTATCAGCCGGAAAAGCGGCCCGCAATCCCCTATGGTCGGATTAAGCTCGTCTATTATGAGGTCTCCAGTGGCGAAAAATTTGTCCCGGAACAAGAGGCCGACCGCTGCGCCTCCTGCGGGGCCTGCAGGGATTGCCATATGTGTGAAAATACATGTTATCAGGGAGCAATCAAGAGGACAGAGGGGCCAAAAGGAGAGTTTGAATATAGCGTTATCGAAGATAAGTGCATAGGATGTGGTTTCTGCGCAGCCGTTTGCCCCTGTGGGGTGTGGGAGATGGAGGAAAATATTTGAGCGGAATCACTGAGGTATAATGGATAAATGATTGCGATCATTGATTACAAAGCTGGAAATCTTAAGAGTGTAGAATGTGCCCTTAAGAAGTTGGGATTTCCTTGTTGCACAACTCATAACTTGGGAGAAATACTCGGCTCTGAAAGGATCATCTTTCCAGGAGTGGGGGCAGCCGGGCAGGCAATCGCTGACCTGAGACATCTTGGTCTGAATGAGGTCTTAAGGCAGGCCTTTGAGATAGGCAAACCGATCCTGGGAATATGTTTGGGTGCGCAGATAATACTGGATAAGAGCGAAGAGAACAGTGCGCAGTGTTTAGGATTAATCAGCGGAGAGGTTAAGCTGTTTCCCTCTCCTCTTTTTTCCGAGAAAAATGAACGCCTTAAAATACCACATATGGGATGGAACAGCGTTCATTTAATCAAGAGGCATTCGGTGCTGGAAGGGATTAAGCCGGCTGATGAATTCTATTTTGTCCATTCCTATTATCCAGTGCCTGCTTCAGATAAATACGTCATCGGGACTACTGATTACGGAATAGAGTTTCCATCAATTATTGGCTATAAGAACCTGATCGCCATGCAGTTTCATCCTGAAAAGAGCGGGACCCCCGGCCTGAAAATCCTGAAGAACTTTTGTACATGGAACGGTCATTATGCTGAGTAAAAGGATCATACCCTGTCTTGATGTGAGAAACGGGAAGACAACAAAAGGTATTAAGTTTAAAGAGAATGTGGATATCGGCGACCCTGTGGAAATGGCCAGGTTCTATTATGAAGAGGGTGCTGATGAGATTGTTTTTTATGATATAACTGCTTCCAGTGAGCGGCGTGACATTATGATTGATGTCGTTCGCCGTGTGGCTGAGGAGATTTTTATACCCTTTTCTGTGGGTGGAGGAATCAGGACCATTGAGGATATGCGCGCCGTGCTTCTGGCCGGGGCGGAAAAGGTAAGTGTCAACACAGCAGCAGTAAAGGACCCTGAGATCATTTCAGCGGGGGCCGGGGCCTTTGGAAGCCAGTGCATTGTGCTTGGGATGGACGTTAAAAAGGTCGAACTTTCTGGAAAAACTCCATCGGGTTATGAAATCGTCATCCACGGCGGCAGGACGTATACAGGCATTGACGCCCTTGCCTGGGCAAAGAAGGGAGAGGACTTAGGGGCAGGCGAGATATGCCTGAATTCCATTGATGCGGACGGTACGAAGCAGGGTTATGAAATCGCGCTGACCTCGCTTATTTCCGGAAATGTGAATATTCCGGTAATTGCCTCCGGCGGCGCTGGAAACATAAATCATATGCATGATGTGCTGAAATATTCCAAGGCAGATGCCGCACTCATAGCATCTATTGTCCACTATGGGACCTATACAATCAAACAGATCAAGGATGAACTGCATTCCCGCGGCATAAAGGTCCGTAACGCTTGGTAGACATGAAAGCCTTATTGGCCTTGGCAGATGGAACTGTATTCATGGGTCGTTCCTTTACCGGCCGTTGTGAGACGGCAGGTGAGGTGGTTTTCAACACCAGCATGTCCGGTTACCAGGAGATACTGACTGATCCCTCCTATTGCGGTCAGATGGTAACCATGACCTATCCCCTGATCGGCAGCTATGGCATCAATAACGAAGATGTCGAATCCGACAGGATCCAGGTAAGGGCCATGTTAGTAAAGGAATACCAGGAATATCCCAGTAACTGGAGGTCTCAGGGGAGCCTTGCTGATTATCTGAAGGCAGGTGATATACCGGGAATTGAGGGGATCGACACGCGTGCCCTGACCAGGCACATCAGACTTCAGGGTGCTATGAAGGCCGCCCTTTCAACAGAGGACCTAGACCCGGATTCCTTGTCTGAAAAGGCAAGGCAGTCCCCAAATATGGCCGGCAGCGACCTTGTCAAAGAGGTGACCTGCAAGCAACACATGTTGTGGCAAGACGGGCGCCTGATTAATCCGGGCGTGGATCTTGATCAATTCCAGTGGCCCGACAGGCCTGGCTCACGGCGTGTAGTGGCCATGGATTTCGGAGTGAAACTGAATATACTTCGATCCCTGGAAGAGAAAGGATGTACAATCCTCCTGGTACCTGCAGATGTGAACAGCAAGACCATAAACAGGCTTGAGCCTGACGGGCTCTTCCTGAGCAACGGACCAGGAGACCCTGCTGCCGTCACTTACGCAGTGGATACGATCAGGGATCAAATAGGCAAACGGCCGATATTCGGCATCTGTCTTGGTCACCAGTTGATTGGATTGGCCCTTGGAGGCAAGACCTTCAAGCTCAAGTTCGGGCACCGCGGGGCCAATCAACCGGTTAAAGATCTGACAACCGGTAAGGTGGAAATCACCTCCCAGAACCATGGCTTCTGTGTGGACATGGAATCCCTAAAAGATCCTGCAATTGAGCTCAGCCATATCAATTTAAACGACATGACCGTGGAGGGTCTTATCCATAAGAAAATTCCTCTTTTCTCAGTTCAGTACCATCCCGAGGCATCTCCCGGTCCCCACGACGCAACCTATCTCTTTGACAAATTTGTTGAGATGATGATAGAATATCAAAGGCATTAGAGTTGCGGGATGCTGGCAACCAAGAGTTCCGCATACAAGCTAAGATATGAACATTGATGTCATTGTCTTATCGATCGCCACACTGATCGGTCTTTACATGGCAGCCAATATCGGTGCCAATGATCTTGCCAACGCAATGGGAACCGCTGTCGGCTCCAGGGCGTTGACCCTGAAGCAAGCGGTAATAATATCGATTATTGCCAATGTGCTAGGTGCTTCACTTGCAGGCGGGTATGTAACCGGCACTATCAGCAAGGGAATTATCGATCCAAGTCTCCTGGCGAACGCGCCCGACAAATTGATGATTGGGATGTTTGCCGCACTCATTATAGCCGGTCTCTGTGTGCATCTGGCTACATTCTTGGGTCTGCCTGTCTCCACCACCCATGCCATTGTAGGCGCTGTGCTTGGCTTTGGGATAATAAGTGTGGGAGCAGGCGCTATCAGTTGGGGCAAAATCACCAGTATTGTTGCCAGTTGGGTCATTTCGCCGGTTGCAGGGGCCATATTTGCAGGAGGCATTTACTATTTTCTTGAAAAAAAGGTCATGGCTGCCAAGGACCCTTACGCAGCAGCGGTTCACTATGCGCCGGCCATAATCTTCTTGGTGGTGTTGGTGCTCATCCTTTCTTTTATGTTTAAAGGCCTCAAAAATCTCCATCTGGAGTTTGGTTTTTTCTATACGGTGTTACTCACCATTCCTTGTGCGGCCCTGGTAGCCCTGTTTGGCCGAAAGTGGATGCGCTGGCAGGTACATGCCAAATGTGAGCTGGGACCCAATCCCCAGGGGTTCTCTCCTGCCGAATGCCTCTTTGCCCAGCTTCAGATACTTACATCCTGCTACATCGCCTTTGCCCATGGAGCCAATGATGTGGCCAATGCAGTCGGCCCGCTTGCAGCCATCTTTTCCGTGGTCACAACAAAGTCCGTGGCCTTACAGGTGGAAGTGCCGTTCTGGATGCTTTTTATAGGCGGCATTGCGGTAGGCGGCGGACTTTATATATTTGGTACCCGCGTCCTTGAAACCATTGGGAAAAATATTACGGAGATTACGCCAATCCGGGGATTTTGTGCCCAATTCGGGGCGGCCACTACCATCCTGCTATGCTCCCGCCTTGGCTTGCCGGTTTCAACCACCCACGTGCTGGTAGGATCAGTGGTGGGCGTGGGGCTCATGCGGGGCATAGAGGCGCTCGATCTACGTATTCTCAAAAATATCGGTTTTTCATGGATCGTGACTATACCCGTTACGATGGTCCTGTCCATGCTTATATACAAGGTGCTCACCCTCTTTTTATTATGAATTTATTATTGTAAAACGGATACCCAAAGGAGAAACATTTTATGCGCCTATTAATCAGCTCGATATTTTGCAAATCTCCTTTTGAAGGTCTGCAAAAGCACGCCGACAAGGTCAAAGAATGTACTCACCTTTTCAGGGAGGCTGTTGTTTGCCACATGGGCCAGGAATGTAAACGCTTTGACCTTCTGACAGAAGAGGTGGCCAGGATGGAAAGTGAGGCCGATGAGATCAAGCGTAATATCCGCAACCATCTGCCCAGGGGCATCCTCATGCCCGTGGATAAGTTCCAGTTCTTTCAATACCTCGGGGAGCAGGATAAGGTCATGGATGAAGTGGAAGAGGCCCTGTTCTGGTTATCCTTTCGGCCCGAGGGTATTCCGACTGAGTTGGCTACTACTATCCATGACCTGGTCGAAGCCGTGATTCCGCCCATCGAAAAGCTACCCGAACTGGTAACCCTTGCCAGAGATTATTTCAAGAATAAGTCCGAAAAGAAAAGAACCAGGATGAAGAGCCTTATAAGGGACATTCGCCAACATGAAAGAGAGGCCGACCATCTGGAACGGGAACTGAAATTCAAGATTTTCACCACCATCAAAGATGCGCTGGTAGTATATCACCTGGTCAGGCTGGTGGAGCATATAGGCGCCATTGCCGATCATGCGCAGAATGCCTCGGACCGCATGCGGGTCATGATTGCAAAATAATAAGGTAACTGTTCAAAGGTTCAGGGTTCACCATTTTTAAAACCCGCAACTCGTAGCCCGCAACTCGCAACCCACATATCATGCCAAAACGTACAGACATAAATAAGATCCTTATTATCGGCTCAGGTCCAATCATTATCGGCCAGGCGTGCGAGTTTGATTATTCAGGGACCCAGGCATGCAAGGCCCTGATGGAAGAAGGCTATGAGGTCGTGCTCATAAACAGTAATCCCGCCACGATCATGACAGATCCTGAAACTGCCCATCGCACCTATATTGAACCCATTACGCCTGAGATTGTGGCAAAGATAATCGAAAGGGAACGGCCCCATGCCATTCTCCCGACCCTCGGGGGCCAGACAGGGCTTAATACGGCAGTGAAAGTTGCCGTGACAGGACTCCTGGAAAAATTGGGAGTGGAGATGATCGGTGCCTCAATCCCGGTTATTCGCAAGGCCGAAGAGAGGGAGCAATTCCGTGACGCCATGAGCCGTATCGGCCTGCGTGTGTCTGAGAACGGCATTGCAAAGGATATGGATCAGGCAAGAGAGATTGCAAAAAGAATCGGTTATCCCCTGATTATCAGGGCAAGTTTTACCATGGGAGGGGCCGGCAGCGGTGTGGCCTATAACCGGGTAGAGATGGAGGACCTTGCCAAGGCAGGCCTTGACGCCAGCATGATTTCAGAAATCATCATTGAGGAATCCCTCATAGGATGGAAGGAATATGAACTGGAGGTCATGCGGGACTTCAAGGACAATGTAGTCATCATCTGCTCCATTGAGAATTTTGATCCCATGGGTGTTCACACAGGTGACAGCATTACAGTGGCCCCGGCACAGACCCTCACAGACAGGGAATATCAGGCCATGCGCGATGCAGCCATTGCCATTATCAGGGAAATCGGCGTGGAGACCGGCGGCTCCAACATCCAGTTTGCCATTCATCCTGAAAATGGCGAGATGGTGGTCATTGAGATGAATCCCAGGGTATCCAGAAGCTCGGCCCTGGCCTCCAAGGCTACCGGCTTCCCAATTGCCAAGATAGCTGCCAAACTTGCTGTTGGATATACCCTGGATGAAATCGCTAATGATATCACCCGTGAAACGCTTGCCTCCTTTGAGCCTACTATTGATTATTGCGTGGTAAAGATTCCTCGCTGGACCTTTGAAAAATTTCCCGGTGCTGAAGACATGCTGACCACATCCATGAAGTCTGTGGGTGAGACCATGGCCATAGGGAGGACCTTTAAGGAGGCCCTTCAGAAGGCTATCAGATCTTTGGAGATCGGGAGGTTTGGTCTCGGATCTGATACACCCCAAAGCCAGGGGTCCGGTCCGGATATCAATGAAATAGAAAAGGGCCTCATTAACCCCAACTCAAACCGGATTTTTCAAATCTATGAAGCCCTGGAACAGGGGATGACCCTTGAAAGAATTCACGAGCTGACCCGTATTGACCCCTGGTTTATCTTCCATATCCAACAGATACACGATCTGGAAAAACAGTTAGGTCACATGGCACAAAAGGGGCATGGGCCTGGTAAATGGGACCCTGAATTCCTGAAAAAGGTGAAGGAATACGGTTTTTCCGATGTTCAAATCGCGAACATCTTTAATACGGACGAGCAGGCCATAAGGGAGATACGGAAGGCAAATGGGATAGAACCTGTCTACAAGCTGGTGGATACGTGTGCTGCCGAGTTTGATGCCTATACGCCTTATTACTATTCAACCTATGAACAGGAAAATGAGATCCGCTCTTCAGAGAAGAAAAAGGTGGTAATCCTGGGAGGAGGCCCTAACCGGATCGGCCAGGGAATTGAATTTGATTATTGCTGTGTTCACGCCTCATTTGCCCTTAAGGAAATGGGCATAGAGAGCATTATGGTCAACAGCAACCCTGAGACGGTCAGCACTGATTATGATACCTCTGATAAACTCTATTTCGAGCCCCTTACCAGGGAGGATATCCTGAACATTGTCGAGCAGGAGAGGCCCGAAGGGATTATTGTCCAGTTCGGAGGTCAGACACCGCTCAATCTATCTGCTTCCCTTGCAGAAGCAGGGGTTACCATCCTTGGAACCAGCCCGGATAGCATAGATCGGGCTGAGGACAGGGATCATTTCCAGGGCCTGCTCAAAAAATTGAATATAGAGCAACCTGAAAACGGAATCGCCGTTAATAAAGAAGAGGCAATCCGGATAGCTGACAAGATCGGGTATCCAGTGTTGGTCAGGCCGTCCTTTGTCCTGGGTGGCCGGGCAATGAAGATCGTTTATGATCAGGAGGACCTGGAGTTTTACATGGAGACCGCTGTCAAGGTGTCTCCCGGTAAGCCCATACTGATTGACAGATTTCTTGAAGATGCTACAGAAATTGACGTGGATGCCATCTCTGACGGAGAAGATACGATAATCGGCGGGATCATGGAACATATCGAAGAGGCAGGCATCCATAGCGGGGACAGCGCCTGTGTTCTGCCCTCAATTTCTCTGAGCCAGGAAATCCTGGAACAGATCAAGGACCATACCAGGGCGATTGCCGGGGAACTTGATGTGAAGGGGTTGATGAACATCCAGTATGCAGTCAAAGACGGCGTCGTCTATGTCCTGGAGGTAAATCCACGGGCCTCAAGGACTGTCCCCTTTGTGAGCAAGGCCACTGGTGTCCCTTTAGCCAAACTTGCCACCGAGGTCATTATGGGAAAACGCCTGAAGGATCTTGGCCTTACCCAAGATGTCAGGCCTTCACACATCTGTTGCAAGGAGTCGGCCTTTCCTTTTGCCCGGTTTCCCAATGTGGATACGATCCTTGGGCCTGAGATGAGATCCACGGGCGAGGTGATGGGTATAGACAGCTCTTTCGGCCTGGCCTTTGCCAAGTCACAATTAGCTGTGGGGCAGAAACTGCCTGTTTCCGGCACGGTGTTCATCAGTGTTAAGGACAAAGACAAAAAGGCATCACAGGGCATCGCAACAATGTTCCACGACGCGGGATTCAAAATTGTGGCCACCGGGGGCACTTCTGCCTTTCTTTTAAATCACGGGATTCCGAATCAACAAATCAACAAGGTGAGGCAGGGAAGACTCCACATCGTGGACATGATCAAGAACGGGAAGATTGATCTGATCATAAACACCACAAGCAACAAGAGGGCCATTTCTGAATCCTGTTCCATCCGTCGGGCCGCCCTTGCATTCGATATTCCCTATAGTACCACGATCGCCGGTGCCAAAGCCACGGCCCTGGCTATCAAATCAATGATTGAAGGTGAATTCGGTGTAA
>JAGGRV010000443.1 GCA_021159445.1 Deltaproteobacteria bacterium
AAAGAGGCCACAAGGGCCTTGAGGTGGGCGGTGATGGAGATGGAACGTCGCTATCAACTCCTTGAAGAGGCCCAGGCAAGAAATCTCCAGGGATACAACAAAACCGCTGAAGAGCCCCTTCCCTACCTGATAATCATCATAGACGAACTGGCAGACCTGATGATAGTCTCCTCCAAGGAAGTGGAGTCAGCAATCACACGTCTTGCCCAGATGGCAAGAGCTGCGGGAATTCATCTCATTGTGGCCACTCAGAGGCCGTCAGTTGATGTACTTACAGGCCTTATCAAGGCAAACTTCCCTGCCCGGATCTCCTTTAAGGTCTCATCCAAGGTGGATTCCCGGACCATACTGGACATTATGGGAGCTGAAAGGCTCCTTGGAATGGGGGACATGCTCTTTCTGCCTCCAGGGTCTTCCGCCCTGGAGCGCATCCACGGGGCCTACGTATCTGAAAAAGAAATAGTCCGGGTAGTAGAATTCCTTAAGGCCCAGGGTGAGCCTGATTATGATCAGACGGTGATTGAACCCATCCCCGGAGAAGAGGATTCTGAGACATCAGGCCCCGGCGGGGAGTCGGTTGACGATAAATATGACGAGGCCGTTGAGATCGTCACACAGACCGGCCAGGCATCAATATCCATGCTCCAGCGCAGGCTGCGTGTGGGCTACAACCGGGCAGCCAGAATGATAGAACAGATGGAGCATGCCGGAGTGGTAAGCCCCACAGACAACATGGGACGCAGGCACGTCCTTGTCCGCAAGTACGAATAATCTTATGCATGCCGAACTCATCATCAACGTCACCCCCTGGGAAACAAGAGTCGCCTTATTGGAAAACAGCTCTGTTGTGGAATTCCACGTAGAGCGGGTAGCCGAGCGGGGATATGTGGGAAATATCTATAAAGGACATGTTGTAAGGGTCCTTCCCGGGATGCAGGCCGCCTTTGTAAACATTGGGCTCGAACGCACGGCATTTTTATATGTGACGGATGTCTACGATCACCTTTCCGAATTTGAATTGATGCTTGGTAGGAGCGAGGACGAGGAAAATTATTTAGCACACTTTACTGCTGAGGAAGAACACCCCCTGCACTACACCCTGCCACCTTTCAGGATAGAGGACCTGCTTCACGAAGGTCAGGAAATCCTGGTCCAGGTAGCCAAGGATCCTCTGGGAAGCAAGGGCGCCAGGGTCACTTCCCACATCTCACTCCCAGGAAGACACCTGGTGCTCATGCCGACTATGAACCACATGGGGATCTCTCGAAAGATCGAAGACGAGTCTGAGCGTAAACGTCTAAAAGAGATAATAGATTCACTGCGTCCAAATGGTTTCGGATTTATAGCTAGAACAGCAGGTGAAGGCGCTACTGCGGAAAACATCCAGGCCGAGATGGAATTTCTCCTTCACCTCTGGACAAATATCCAAAAAAGGGCTGAAAGCCTTCACTGTCCGAGTCTTGTCTATGAAGACCTGGATATCACACTCAGGGTAGTAAGGGACCTGTTTACGTGTGATGTGCAACGGCTGGTGGTTGACTCAAGGCCTGCCTATGAACGTATTCTGGCCTTTATTGAGACCTTTGCCCTTCACCTTCGGCCCAGTGTTGAACTCTACAATCAGTCCATGCCTATCTTCGATGCCTTCGGCATTGAAGTAGAATTATCAAAGGCCCTTCGTAAAAAGGTGTGGCTGAAATCCGGCGGATACATACTCATAGAGACCACTGAGGCACTCATAGCCATAGATGTCAACACCGGAAAATACATAGGAAAACGCCACCTTGAGGACACTATTCTTAAGACAAACCTTGAAGCGGCCAAGGAAATCGCCTATCAGCTTCGCCTCAGAAACATGGGCGGTCTGATCATAATCGACTTCATAGATATGGAAAATGCCGCAAACAGAGAAGATGTGTTTAAGACCCTCAAAGAGGCCATTAAAAAGGACAGGAGCAAGACCAACATCCTGCGAATATCAGAAATCGGCCTTATCCAGATGACCAGAAAGCGAAACAGGGAAAACCTGCACCAGGTACTCTGCGAACCCTGTTTTTACTGTGACGGGGCCGGCGAACTCAAATCCAAAAGGACCCTGTGCTACGAAATCTTCCGCCGGATACAGCGAGAGACAATACATGATGACAGCACCGGCATACATGTCCTTGTCCATCCCAAGATAGGAGAAATGCTCTTTAAGGAAGAGGCCCACAATGTGGAACTATTGGAAAAATCCCTTGAGAGGGAAATCACCATTGTCTCAAAACCTGAGTTCCATCTGGAACAGTATAAAATAAAATACCTATGATTCCACTGAAAATACCCCATCTGCGGCGTTGCTTCAATTTCCTCGTCACTGCGGCGTACGCAAGTACGCCTCATTCCTCGGAAATCTCGCGCCTTGCATCTGGAGCATTTTGAGCGGAATCCTATTTTAGGACTTTTTGCAGTATGATCACCTATGAGGAACAAAATGACCTTTGAACCTAATGCATTACCAACACTGATTGGAAGTCTGCCCCTCTCGGACCACCAGGAAGCCACCAGGCTTATCCTGGAGTATATGCCTGAAATTCCGCTCTGGGCCCAGCTACCCTGGTATCCGGAGGAAAGGCTCCTTTCCCAGTTTACAGAGGGTCTTCCCGGAATACGGGGAGAGGGAGATTCCCTCCATTTTGACACAGAAGATCCGGCCTTTGAGCAAGAGCTCCTCTCCTTCTATGAACAGTACCTGGGGGTCACTGAGGCAGGGCTATCTCTGAAACAATCCATCTTTGCCTTTTCCGACAAAACCGGACGCGGTTTCAAGGCATTTCTTGAAACGATACCACAGGCCGGCTCCAAGCCCATGGCCCTTAAAGGCCAGATCACGGGTCCCTTTACAATGCTGAGCGGCCTTAAGGACAAGTCCGGTCGCCTGGCCTTTTTTAATCCTCAACTCCGTGAAGTGGTAGTCAAGTCCATCGCCCTCAGGGCCAGGTACCAGGTAGAAGAGATGAAGGCCCTGGGCCATGAGGTAATCCTGTTCCTGGATGAGCCCGCGCTTGCCGGATTCGGGTCTTCTGCCATGGTCGGCGTCACAAAGGAAGATGTAATTTCCGACCTGACCGAGGTGATTGATACAGTACAACAGGCAGGCGGCATCTCAGGTATCCACGTATGCGCAAACACGGATTGGTCCGTGATCCTGGAAACTCCGGTGGATATCCTGAGTTTCGATGCCTATGGCTTTTTTGACCGCATAGTCCTGTATAAGGAACAACTGTCGGATTTCCTGAAAAAAGGAAAGATAATCGCATGGGGCCTTGTTCCGACATTAAACGAAGAAGACCTGAAGAAAGAAGATGTTGCGAGTCTAAAGACCCTGTGGGACGAGGAGGTAAAACAGTTAGGCGCAGATCCCGAAATGGTGAAGAAACAGGCGCTCATCACTCCAAGTTGTGGCACAGGTCTCCTGTCTCGTGAACTCTCTATCCGTGTACTGATGCTTACAAGGGATCTTTCAAGGGCTATAAGGGGGTAAGCGTTCACAGGGCACCGCATCTGCTTTGTTGCCAGGCACTTGAAGTACAGGGAAGTACGTCTGCGTATCCGTACGCCTCGCATCTGCAGCACCCTGTAAACGCTTACAGGTCGAATGTCGAATGGTAAATGTCGAATTTTGAATTGAGGTAAATTAAGCAGTTAGCCTTTAGCTATTAGCTATTAACTGTAATAATTACAGGATGTTCTGCTATTACATTTTTCAAAGCTAAACGCTAATGGCTAACAGCTAAGGAACGTACAATAAATAACTTGAACAAATTAATGTTTTTTTTGCCGTCTTCTTCGTTGCTCGTCGATCACATAACCCGTTATGCTCGCTCCTCGCGCCTTGAATACAACAAAAAATCCTATTAATTTTTGTTCAACTTATTTATCTCCCGTTCCTAATCGCTCAATTCAGGCTCAAGAAAGGACAATAAACAGTGAAGGTCATTGCCGGAGACATTGGGGGCACTAATGCCCGCTTTGCCATTATTGAAGGAGATAAAATCCTTTTTGAGAAGCACTATCCATCAAAGGATTTTAATAAATTCGAAGATGTCTTTGCGATTTTTGTAGAAGATGCGCCTGGACAAGTCCCCAAATGTGCTTGCCTGGCTGTTGCCGGGGTAGTGGAGGGAAGCAGGGTTGAGGCCACGAATATTCCATGGACTATTGACGGTCACGACCTGAAAGAGCGCTTCGGCCTGAAAACCCTTCACCTTATAAATGACTTTGAGGCGGCTGCATGGGGTATTACCGTCTTACATAAAGATCATCTGGTCCAAATCGGTGGAGGAAAGCCAATATCAGATGGTCCCAAGGCCATACTGGGCGCCGGTACAGGACTCGGCCAGGCCATACTGGCACCCTGCAATAAAGGCTACAGAGTCTTGCCCTCAGAGGGTGGACATGTGGACTTTGCTCCAAGAAACGAAGAAGAGATGCGTCTATTAAGATACTTGATGAAGGAATTCCCTCATGTCAGTGTAGAAAGAATCCTCTCTGGGCCGGGTTTGGTCAATATTTACAAATTCTTACTCGAAGAGCGAGATTCCGAAGAAAGCGTATTTTCTTCGCAATCCTTAAAGAAAAAAAACCTGGCAGCCCACATCACCAGGCATGCCCTCCAAGGGACAGACGATCTGTGCCGACAGGCAGTCAGGATGTTTTGCAGCATATACGGGGCAGAGGCAGGAAACCTCGCTCTTAAGTGCCTTGCCACAGGCGGTGTGTATGTAGCAGGAGGAATTGCTCTAAAAATACTTCCAATACTCAGTGAAGGCGGCTTCAGAAAGGCCTTTGAGGCCAAAGGCCGCATGGAAAAGGTATTAAAACACATCCCGACTTATGTGGTTATATCTCCCCACCTGGGGCTTTTGGGGGCAGCCCTTATAACCCGGCAGTGATAACGACGTTGGCGTCAAGGACTATCTTCACGAAATGGCCTTGAAAACGTCCTCGTCCGTCAGAAATCCTTGAGCCTCGGCTCATCGAGAAATCAATTCATAGAAGTTGTATCCAAAGCGCGTCCCTTTCAAAGTGAGGTGGTACTGTATATACCGTTTGATCCAGCCACAGCACGTTCGTTCCGTATGGATCGAGTAGTGATGTAGCCTCATGACGTCCCGGACTTCATCGATGAGTTTCCCGTCTTTCTTGAGTCTGGACATAGCGTCTTACGACTGCTACTAAATACATAATAGATGATAATAAGGCAGAGTAAACTTGCCCAAAAATACGGATAATATCATTACATCAAGGCAAATCTGCTTGTCAATCAATGGCTCGGCATATCTTGCGGGGTGAAAGTCCCAGTCGGGTAAGGGTTAGCTACCTATCCGTATCGAGTCTTGCGCCTGTGGCGGAGTCAACAGGGATGTTGGCGAACAAGACAGGTGAAGCGTAGGCAGTGAATCCTGTAGGCCGTAGGGGTGATCGCGCACCCTGAAGTGCTGGTACAGCTTCGAAATGAGTGTCGTGGATGCCGAGGGTTTTAGCGTTCGCCGAAGGCAATACAAGATCATCCGCAAATGGCTTGGATGTGAAGGTCCACCGGAGTCCTCAGGCCGTGGCATGCAGGAAGAGATATGCTGTAGAACTCGGGAGGCCCCAAATACTTCTGACGGAAGAAGACAGTGATCTCCGAACCGTTGAAACCGGGATACGTGGTAGTTGCGTGCGACGAAGCGTCACTGAAAATCCATGGTAAGAGATGGTGAAGCGGCATGGATATGCCGTAGAGTCAGGTAGGATAGCCAAACTTTGGAAAATAGGGAAGGTAACCGAAGGTTTTGGGGAGTCTTATCAAGCATAGTACTCAGAGCGTGGGAAGGCCACGTACAGGGGGAAGGACTTGACGGAAGTACGCAGCCCTCAAAGAAAACTTTCACCGGACATTGTAGGGCCGGATAAAGGGAAGCAAACCTCACTGGGGGGAATAGCAAGGAAGGCGAAAACCAACAAGCAATACAGGTTTCAGAGAAAAAGAGATAGGGGACGAGACATAGGGGACGTTGCCAACTTGTACAACATATCTCACATACACCAACACCAATTTGCATAAATTGTCCCCTATGTCCAATTCTCTGTGAGGTTGGCCAAGACGAAGGCTTTGTTAAAGAACTCGCATTGTTGACAAGATCAAAGGTCTATGCAAATGAAGAAAACACTGGACCCTCAGCTAAGCCTAACCAAGATTGGGACCTCCAAGTTGTTTATGACAAAAATAGAGAAAAGGTGCAGTAATTGTCTTCTTAATCGTCTCCGCTCCGGCGGATGAGGACACCCTCTCCAAGAAGGACTGGATAGTTGTCGCTTGCTTTCAGGCACTCGATATTTAATCGCGAAAAGATCATAATAGCCGTCCCCGCTTCCGGTATTGTATTTACCAATAGCATAGTGGAATAGTGGCAACGTCCCGCATTACATACGCATTACGCACTCTACGCTTTTCGCAAGTCCTTGCTGCATCAAGATCTTGGCACATTTCTTCGCAAAAAATCGCTCAACTTAGGTTAAACCCAAGTTGTATTGCCAAGATAGCCATTGAGGCAGGAGTACTCCTTCTTCACAGGGATAAGGATTTTTCAAAGATAGCTAATATCCGGCCATTAGAATCCGAATACTTTGATTAACAGTGATTAACAGACCAACTTCTGTTGATATGCCAGCAGCTAATTTATCTGGGTCAATCCGAATCTGCCAGTATTTTCTCAACCGTTGATTCCGGTATTTTATAGAGCTTTCCTCTTCGTTTTGCATGCCGCGAAAATTTTACTACCATTTGACATTTTCCTTTATAATATTTTTTCGCCGACTGAACTCACCTGCCGCCAACACTGCGTGGCACAAAGCCTTTCAAAAACCGCCGAGCTGTTGGCGGTCAGGTGAAGTGATTTGTTCGCACACGATCTTAAAAGATAGTGAGTTAACCGAAAGCTGCTACTGGTACTGATCGCTCTTTCGCGAAGCTTTGGCTGTGTAATTTAATACGTTCAATCTCGTGCAATGTCTCTGCTGTTAAATAGCTTTCCCCACAATGATGACAACTGATTACAGGGACATTCTCTATGATAAGCAAATCTACACCTTTGCCATAACTTCGGGTCACATGACGAATTTGAGCACCTTCTTGTCCACAAATATCACAAATCATTTTCCGCCTCATATTTTGTATACAGTGATAATCACTAATTTACCAGTAATACTCAATTTACCAACTACAACCGCCATACTGGTTGAAATGGTTTTACCTTTAACAATGTATTTCCACTCTTTGGTACTTTTATCTTTTTGTCGTTCAACGATTTCACCTGTAAGGACGACGCGTTCAATGTCAAAAATGGACAGATTGTCATCAGTCATTTCTTCTTCCGCATGAAAGGTCATTACGTACTTTCGAGTACGAATTCTCTCCCGCATTTGTTTTAAAATGCGTTCATACATGTCATCCTCGTCAGGTTTACTCTGTTAATTCATACTATTAAGCTGAAGTTCCCTGGGCAAAACAACAGTAACCTATTGATTCCAAAATAAATTTTTAAAATCTTGGTGTACAATTACTGACTACACTTAATTTCTCAATATTGTCAGCAAGTTATTTAATTTAGAAATACACACATTTTTTTATTAAGTCAATCTTTCTTGGCCCCAATTTAAGCGATATTCCTCCCAATTTGAGTGAGTTACATGACTACAAAATTGCACCCAAAAAAGGATGATAAGCCATATAACCTATTGCAATAATAACTCTTTTTTTGGTTTTTTTAGGAAAATTCTACAGGAACTTCAGATTAAATTTATCTATCATGATATGGGTGCGAACGTTGCGGATCAGGCGCGGCTATTAGCCGTCGCCTGCATCCGGCTTGTTGGAAGATCCTTCATTTTTCTTTTCTGCAAACAGAACGAGGAGTCCCAGGCTTGCGACGACAACGGTGACAATTTGGAGCCACACACGGGATGTGATGATGTGTGAACTGCACACACTCAGATGTCCATGCGATATTGTGCTGCTCGGTGTTCGTCCAAGAACCGCTTCGTAAACGTCTCTCTCGTTTGGGGGCAAAAACAGGAAGTGGTAGCCCATATATTTCTCCAGATTGGCACCTTCGCGCCGAAATTCACCTTCATAGAAAGGAAAAAGCCCGCTGAGAATCACGAGGAGTATACCGACACTAATGATGATTTGTTGTCTTTTGTTCATTTCTTCTTCCAACGCTGAGTTGAGGGGCTAGGCAACGATAATCAAAAATTTTTGATTAAATACTTACTTTCAAAATCGGCATGGCTTTGCCCAGTCCCTCTATAGCGTGATGTTATGCATTATTCCTCTTCGGTGTGGATTTACGCAATTCCTCGGCTTTTTTCTTCAACTCTTTCTTTTTTCTGGCTCAACGACCAACTTGTAAAAAATAGCTTCAAGGATATCCATCATATGATTAATTCGCTCGTTATCTGGTCTATAGCTCCTGTGTGCTGATGCGCTTCCTGCATCAATAACTGCTAAAAGCATGGCACTTTCTGTCTCATCAATAATTTTGTTGGCAACCATTTTTTTGACTTTGGTCTTAAAGTCGCCGATATCACCGATTTTTTCTATAATCAATTGGTCTAATGCTGTTCTCGCGCCTGTAGAGGATAAAAAAGATAATGAATTATCTAAGGCCACATAAACTTCGTCAAGAATGGCTTGATAGTTCTCTGTTAAATAACTATACCATTCTGGTTTGATTCGCAGAGGTATCGGAGGGAAGTATTCAGTATTTTTAGTGTAAGAATCGCCTATCATGGAGCCAGGATGTATTTTAGTATCAATACAATAGGTTGTAGTCCCACAATCTTTGCATTGAACCACTTGAAATGTTTTGAAGGATGATTCACCACGCTTAAGCTTCTTTTCACTTCCTTTCACTTGTCCATTAGCAATAGGCCAATGTCCTGTTTCCCGTTGGCAAATCCTACATATAAATCTTCTTGTCATATCTGGAGTTTTCATATTTTATTGCATAACCGAATAAATCAGCGGTAGGGAGCGATAGCTCAGCTCCGCATTTCTCGAAAGATATCCACTGCAGCGAGAATCGTCTGGATCGTTTTAGGCGCCTCGGTTTTGTCGAACGAGGCGATGTGCGAGATGAGCCTTTTTGGGAGCGACCGACAACGACCCAGGAAGACATGCTCGTCGCCAGCGCTTTCCGGAAGTGATCCTGGGTGGAGGATTACGCCACCGAAGCTTACCTTTTCCTTCAGATGAGCGAGAGCATTCCGCCGAGCATGAATACGCTTCAGGTCCTGATACAGCTCGCCGTCCTTTGGAAAAGTATAGCCCGATACAAATAAGGAGGGCAAAACCGTCCAGTTCTCAAGAAACGTTGCCCTCTCAAGCACCGCGAATTGCTCAGAGGTTGATTTCAATCCCAGGTACAAGTTGGCTGCCGCCTCTATGCACGACGCCGATAGAAGGATAACCGTGGCGCGCTTCTGTTCCAGAGAGTGGCGTAGCATCGTAAGTTCGGGAGTTGCCATTTCCTCGGTCAGGGGCGGTTGCTGCGCCACCGCCGACTGTACCTTCTGGTACTCGGCGACTGCATCGTCGAGCGCAAGATGGAGATACGTCTGGTATCCAGATGATGACTTGATTTCGGTAACCTTCATACCTCTATTCTCAGTGCTTCCAACAGAGTAATAAATGGAAACTTTCCATGATATTAAACCATATAGATGTACGTATTTTCCGTCTATTCTTATATCAAGCAAGTCAATACGGAAAAAGCGGTCCACTTATCAGACTTTTCCAGCCTAATTCCGAGCCCAGATATTCCGTCGTTCCGAGCCGATTTTTTTATTAAGTAGGCTGTGTTCTCGGCCCACCTAAATTGACAATCAAGCGGAATCACTACAATATTCAGAAATATTATGATAACTGCCTGAGAAAATATCTGTACATAGACTTGATGCCAATTCTTCATATCTGTACACAGATTAAGTACGCAGACTACCTAGGCCGCCAAACGTTGCCAACCTATTGGATTTACATCACTTACCTGTCATGTTGTTATCCTGTTTACATGAATTTGGGGGTTTTTGCAAGAAAACGCTTGACAACTGCCTTTTAATAGGATACTTTATGTATGTACTTATAGATAGGAATATTTGGCATATTGACTACTTTTATTGTGTACAGATAATATGGTCTTTACCGATTCTACATGGAAATATTTTTCGCTAATTCCGTTCAAGATACGGGCCGCCATGGCCAAGTCCAATTGTTTTGTTCCGTTTACCTATGAAGATGAATCTTTTTTTAAGTCTTATGAGGCCCTTTACCAACTATGGGTGAGAAGGCAAACTCAAAAAAAGGTCGCCCAGTCTTTACGCATTAGCAAGAAGACTCTAAAGAGATGGCAGGATAGTTTTCTCCTTTATGGGGCGATAGGTCTTTTGCCTAAATTATCTTATGTACGTGTAGATACTCAGATGGAGAAGCTTGTCATATTGATCAAATCTTGTCGGCCACATGAATCTGCAAGCTTGGCTTTGCGACTTGCTGAGGCCCTTGAAATTCCTGGCCCTTCCTTAGAACTTATCCGGCAAATTCAACGATGTTACGGTTATGGACAGCGTTTGGATCAAAAAGATGTTGAATACTACCATGGCCTTCAACATGCGCTTAGTTCTGTTGCAATTCGCATGAGCAAGAAGTCTTCTGCACACAACAAAGGGGACAGAGGAATAGGTTTCTTTGATTTTGATCACGACCCTTTTCAGCAAAGGATTGAGCTTTTCAAGACCCTTTCGCAATGCCAAAAGAATCGTCAAATTCGTCCTATCTTGAAAAGATTTGGGATTCACCCGAATCGATATTACAATCTTAAGGATCGCTATATGATGTATGGGGTTTGGGGATTGGTCGATCTTGTTCAAACGACCAAAATTGGTGAGAAAATCTCCCCGGAACTTGAGCTTCAAATCATTGAAGAAAGACTGATGGACCCCTTGCTTTCAGCAAACAAAATAATAAAAAAACTGGATCTAAAGTGCTCAAAGGCCAATGTTCAAAAGATTTATACAAGGTGGAAATTGTCGAGATTCAAGAAGCCCATTTCTATTCGCGGGGTGGTGTCTCAACCCATTGTGAAGGAGATACAAAAAAAGGAGTCTCATGTTGAACCTTCAGCGAGAGCCCGTTTTCCTGATTTAATCAAGACCACTCGATTGAAGGTGAATCGTTCTTTTAGTCGTTTGGTACAATGCTTGGCTCACCGCAAGATTGCCATTAGTAATCCTGGCGCCATTATAGCAGCGCCTTTTTTAGATCAACTCGGTGTGGTTGAGGCCCTCCATACCTATGGACCGGAAGCCTTTCATTCTTCTGAGATTACCAATAACATTATCGTCAATGTAATGCGCATAATCGCGGGGTTTCCCAGCATTCATGATTATGCCATGAACTCTGATCGGTCTGTAGCTGTTGGATCAGGTTTGTCGCTGAATCCCGGGAAAAGCCGATTCTATGATTCGTTCGATGAACTTCGTTTTGAACATTTGCAAAGACTCAGAAACGATGCATCCTGCCGGGCCAAAGAGCTGAATATTATTGAAGGCAAAGAAATTGCGGTTGATTATCACTGTGATCCATCGGACAGTCGCTTTCCTGGAGATAAATCGTTTCCAAAGTCACCTGATAAGAAGGGGAATATGGTTTATGCTCATCGGCCACAGATTCTTTGGGATAGCATAACAAACACCATCATTAATATTGCATATTGTGAAGGCCGCTCCAGAGCTCCTTCAGCCCTCTTTAAATTCTGTGAAAAAAATCTTTTCAAAATTATTGACCCTGATGTCATTACCGAGATCTATGCAGATTCTGAATACACGGGCGAAAGGCAATTGATCTATCTCATGATTCGCTCAAAAGCGGACATTACTATGTGCTTAAAGCAAAACCCCAAAATCAAGAAATGGAAAGAAGAGACCATAAAGAAAGGCCATTGGGAAGACTACGGCCAAGACTATCGCATCGCCAGTCTGGATTTTACCTTAGCAGAAACAGGAAAACCCTTTCGCTTTATAGTCAAACAGAATAAGGAAACAGATATGACACGATGCTTTGGCAGTACACACACAGATTATAGTCCAATAAAAATCCTGAACTCCTATCATGTCCGGTGGCCAGTTGAGACGGGCATCAAAGATCTGATACAAAACTATTTTCTGAACAAACCCACGGGAACTTCTCCGGAAAAGGTAGAAACGCATTACTATTGTATAATGCTGGCTCGTCTAACCATAGACTATTTTCGGTCGCTACTATGTGTACCTCAGTGGCACAATCCCGAAGATTGGGCATGCGTATTGTCTACTATCCGAACGAGTATTTTCAGCAATCAGAATTGCCAGTTGAGCCTTGATGACTCCGGAGATTTTCTGTTAACATACTTAGACGGTGATCGGCATGGCATTAAGAAAAAACTTGCCAAAATGTTCAAACAACGCAAAGATCTTGGGTTGAATCGAGTTTCCTGGTGGGGAAACCGAGGCGTGCAGGTCGAAGTTAAGGATCAGTTTGATTTCGAATCTCGGGCCTGAAACTAACCCGTTCAAATGGGCCTGAAATTGGCCTGGAAAAGTCTGGACATAGGAACACTTACAGGGGACTTGAACCCCATTAGTTCACTCCCATGCCGGGCGTACACAATGGGGTCAAGCTGACCCTTATGTTGTGAGTCACCATAACTCACTGAAATAGCGAAAGGAATTGAGATTTTGCGAGATTGATCGTTTTTCTGGTAAAATCAGTATGTTACGGAAGAATTACAATTATGTAAGAAAAACTAACAACATAACAATGCTGCATAGGAACACTACTTTTTATGTATTTTTCAGGTCATTATGTACATTGAATATCAAAACATATATGG
>JAGGRV010000100.1 GCA_021159445.1 Deltaproteobacteria bacterium
TGCTTTGAAACCTGAAAAAGGCTGTTGGCTGTCAGGGGGGAAAGTGAATAATTACAATCGCGGAGTTCGACGCCCAAAGCCAGGGCGTTTTGCGCTTTTTCCAATTTCAGCATAAAACTTCTCTTTTGCCAAGCCCTTATTGGCTTTGGGCGCAGGTGGGCTTGGTCGACGCTTATAAATTGAAAGCATAGTAAAAATATGAAAATCTATTTAGACAACTGCTCTTTTAATCGGCCATTTGATGATCAGTCTTCCATGCGTATCAAACTTGAAGCTGAAGCAAAGTTATTTGTTCAAGAAAAAATTATAATGGGAAAATTGCAATTAATCTGGTCACATATTTTAGAATATGAGAATATGCAGAATCCGTTCATTGAAAGAAGAAATGCGATAATAGGATGGAAAAAAATAGCAGCCGAGAAAATTGGGGGTACTGAAAATGTTGTAGCAAGAGCATCCGAATTTACACGGCATGGCGTAAAATCTAAAGACGCACTCCATATTGCATGTGCTATTGAAGGAAAAGCGGAATATTTCCTAACAACAGATGATAAACTTTTAAAGAAATTGGCTGAAATCAAAGAACTTGTTGTGATTAATCCTGTTAATTTCATTCCCATTTTGGAGAACATGTGATGATAACTGATACAGAGATTAAACAAAGAGGCATAAAAGCATTAATTGCCGATCTTGGCAATGTACAAGCAGAACGCTTCATCTCTCTAATACTCAGAGAACCTTTTGATTATACAAAGTGGCAAAGAGACCTTTGGCCCGACGAATCCGTTGAAGAGCTAAGCAGAAAAGCCATGGAAGCAATACAGATGAAGAACAGCGAACAGGGCGCTTAACTTGATCCTGCCTGCTCACCACACAGGTTGCCATGCATGACGCTGGATTTCTCTTTCCTTGTCTGCTTTTCTTGACTTCGTATCTCATCTTCCGGCAAAAGCCCTTCCAGAAGATGCCGGGGCCTTTGGATACCGGTTGCCCCCTCTGGTAATCTTACCAAAAAAGCTATATCCCGCATGGCAGACAGGCCTCTCCGGATAAGGACGTTCACCCCGTTGAATTTCCCGAAGGAAACCCTATTCAACAGGGTAAACTTTCGCTACACAACCGCAGCATTTACCCTATCTCCAGAACCCTGGGCTTTGTTATGTTGTACTAACTTACCCAGAGACTCGGCCTTATATGCTATTTCTGTCCCCTGGATCGAATCCGGGGCAGGCTTGGCTCATAGCTTTGCACTCCGGCTTCCTTCACCTGCCTGTCGGCAGACAGGGACACCACCTCACGGTAACGCCCTCTTGAGACGCCATAGCTAGGCGAAGGCGCTTGCCTTCGGCTAGTACTTTCGCTACCATGAAATCATAGTAACGGGGTTCACATACAGAGGACTTTAACCTCATAAGTTCACGCCCATGCCGGGCGTACACAAGTAGCCGGTTGGTATGGCGTTCGGCTGGTAGACATGTACTTGCCGGCACGGCGTAGTCGGGGTATCGTTGGTATATACCGAACGGAGGTGGTTACGCATGACAACAGCAACAGCCAAACTGGCAGATCAAGTCCTGTCTCTTCCCTGCGAAGACCGGATCTACCTGGTGGACAGGTTGCTCCAGAGCCTTAATGCGCCGAGTCGGGAGGAGATTGACCGGCTCTGGGCGGAGGAGACGGAACGTCGGATTGAGGAACTCGATTCGGGGAAGGTTGAGACAATCCCTGGCGAGCAGGTATTTGCCGAAATTCGAGAACGGCTCACCAAGTGACGTTCTCATTCCATCCCGCCGCCCGACGTGAGTTGAACGAGGCGGTCGATTACTATGAGGACTGCCAACCCGGTTTGGGCTACGAGTTCCTTGAAGAAGTCTACGCGACCATAGCCCGAATACTGCACTATCCCAATGCGTGGAGTCAGATCTCACGCAGGGCCCGTCGGTGCCTGACCAAGCGTTTCCCGTACGGTGTGATCTACCAAGTCAAAGAAGACCACATCCGCATCGTGGCAGTAGCACACTCGCATCGCCGTCCGGGGTACTGGCTCAATCGCCTGGACGATGAAGGGGGAGCAGAACAAGGCCTCTGCACCTGACCGGGAAATTGCGGCGCTTCGCTCTGCGATTTCCGGCAGGTGACCTTAATGTTGCCAACGATTTAATAATATTACGTAACAACTTGTTTCCAAAGGAAATTAAAATGTTCAGCAAAAAAATGTTCGGGAACATGAGGAGAACAGGCATGACTGTAGGCCTATCGAAAGGCAAAATGTCAAAAGCAATGCTTGAAATTCTCGTTCAGTTGCCAACTGGAACGACTCATCTCAAAGAAAGCGTAGTGGCGAATTTGGGGTTATTAGGCCAGATGTCGGCAACGCGCGATATAAATGCTGCATGGAATGAAACAAAAAAGAAAGCGGCGAAAGAATATCCAGAAAAATTTATCCTTGATGGTAGAAAAATTCTCCACTGGAATGATGGATCTGTGAAGATATTGGATAAGAAAATCTCATCCGTGAATTTCAAAAAGTTAAATGATCTGGCCAAGATTGAGAGCTGCTCGGTAAACCAACTCATATCAAAGCTATTAAAAAACTATCAGAAAGGGAAGGCATAACCATCTGCTGCATTTGACCGCAGGAACCGAACCGTTTTAGGAAAATCGATGTTTTACGGAAGCCTGTCGCTTTTTGGATAGTTTTTTCAGATATCGTCCACGGCTAGTGATCCACACGTTGTCCCCCAAAAAAACAAATTGACACCAAGTATTACTTTGGTTATACTTTTATATTATGAAAACAGCAATCTCTATCCCAGATAAATTATTTCTCGCTGCTGATCAGTATGCTAAAAGCTACGGAGTTTCGCGGAGCCATCTGTATGCAAAAGCAATTGAGCAATTTCTTGAACAGCAGCCATCGGATTACATCACCAAACAACTTAATGAAGTTTACTCATCAGAACCTGCTAAATTGAATAAAACTCTTTCGACCATGCAGTTTACCTCAATAGAAAAAGAAGAATGGTAATAAAACGCGGGGAAATCTGGTGGGCTGAATTGCCTAAATCAGTTGGTTCTGGGCCTGGTTACAGAAGACCGGTAGCTATAATCCAATCAAACGAATTCAACAAAAGCAAAATCAACACAATCATTGCGGCTGTTATAACATCAAATATACGCTTAGCAGCTGCACCTGGTAACGTCTTGCTCTCCGTTAAAAAATCAAAATTACCCAAAGAAAGTGTTATTAACGTTTCTCAAATAATCACCATCGACAAATCATTTTTAACAGATAAGGTTCACACCTTATCCAATAAAATCATGGAACAAGTTGATGAGGGCGTGAAGTTAGTACTGAAACTATAAAACCCGAGATAAAAAATAAGTGGCATCCTATTCGGAGCTTGATTACACTGCAAAAAGTTTCCGTCAAATTAAAGGTATAACAATAACTTATTTCTAATGTATATGTTACGTATCTGAAACTTATATAACTATTTCGGGACGGCGGCTCAAAAAAGACTTTTTTCAGCGTAATCAAGGCATAACAAAAGAGTATGCATAATTTATGGATAAAGCTCTTTTCAGCAGAATCATGACTAAAATCGCTTCCTCCGAAACAATCATCCATCTCCTCCATCGCCTAGATGATGTCCCCGCTGACCACCTCGAATCCGAAGTCCTCGACTTCAAGCGCTGGGAAGGTGCGAAAAAGTCCCTCTCAGCAGCAGTTCAAATGGCAATCTGCTTTGCCAATGCAGAAGGCGGACTTGTGGTTTTCGGCATCAGGGATAATGTAAAGGGGCGCACCAAGGCAATCACTGGCTGTGAACGATATGATCTGGACGTTTGGCGCCGGGGAATCTATGAGAGCACTAGGCCGCATCTTACCGTTGAAATCTCGGAACTTGAGGTGCCGGAAGGAAATCTCATTCTGGTGCGTGTGCCCAAGGGTCCTGCACCACCCTATGGTACGGCTGCTGGGTTGTATCAAATTCGGGTCGGCAAGAACTGCATGCCATATTCCCCAGAGGATTTCCAAAGAAGACAAATCAGCACAGGGGCCTTGGACTGGAGTAGCGAGGTGGCTGAAGGCGTAGGTGAGGATGATCTTGATCCAACCGAAATAGCCAGATTGCGCAACCTCTTGCGGGCGCACCGCCACGGCTCTCATCTGCTGGATCTTGATGACCGGGATCTCCTGACTGCAATAGGCGTTCTCAAGGACACGCGGGTCACCCTGGCTGGAGAGGCGGGGCAAGAAAAAAGGAGTCACCTATCATCTCTCCCGTTCTGCAGCAGCTGAGTTCGTGGGGAAGGGTGTGTATACCCCGGCAAGGACGATAGATCGGGTACAATGGCCTGCCTTGATATATAAGTACGTAGAAGAGAAGGGTTCTATAAACAATAGTGAGTGTAGGGAATTGCTGCTTTTGGGAAACAGCCGCTCGGCCAGGACTACTGTTTCCCGGCTGCTGCCAGGCCTGGACTTCTTGGAGCCTTACGGAAGATTGAAAACAACCAGATACAGGCTCAAGGAAGGCAAGTAGCTGTATATTTATACAACATTGTATAACCTGAAAGGCAATGTTGTATAAATATGTTGTATATGTTGTAAAAAATGGCTTAATTTGATCTGTAAAAAAGGATCGGATACAATTTTTTATTGTAATGTCAATCAATTGTAAAAGGCATACTCATTCAAAATTGAATGACTTGATTGAATGACAGAGATTCGGGCTTGTTGTGAACTACGCCATTTCTGAATGAACTTATAGATACCTTTGAACCTCTTCGAGTTCTTGAGTCTTAGCGGCCCGTACCACTGCAGAAGTAGTAACTCCAGGAAAACGCGCAACTTCCACTCCAGGCTGACCCATCTTCCCAGCCGCCAATTGACAAAATAACCTGCGTGTCGGGCTATTCGCCCTGACAAGCCTTGGACACCTTGCGGGTCCTGTTACCTGATCTCAATTCCGTGATCCCCTCACCCTCCTAAATTGCCGCTGCAAGAAAACGAGGAGAAAAACCTCCCCTTACCCGATCTCACTGTTCCTATCATGCATTGGCATGGAGTAACTTGTGAGAAATGGCTTTTACTTTCTCCCAATCCTTTGATGTATGCTCTGCCTGCCATAAGTCATAATTTTTTTTGCAAATTCAATTCAACCATAAATCAGGTGCAGTATCAAAAGCCCGTGATAAACGCAATGCCCTATCAGGAGTGACTGAAGCGCTCCCATTTAAAATTTTTGACAGGGTCTTTCTTGAGACACCAATGATAAGAGGCCACTCAGTCCTTATTGGTTAAGTGTTTTCTATAAATTGTGACGATTCACTACATCTGCAAAAGGCTCTCCCAGCTATAGGCTCAAGAAAATCAAGTAGTTGCATGTTTTTCAAAAAGCATTTATTATTCCAATAGATGATTTATACTTGTTGGGAATACTAAATTCTAAACTGGTAGCATATTGGTTTCACGCAACTTTACCTCTTTTAAAAGGCGCTTTCTTTGAGCCAAGCAAGGTTTTTATGAAGGACTTACCTGTGTTGCCCGTTTCCATCTCTAAAAAAGCCCCCATCATTGAACTCGTCGAAAAAATCCTTTCTGACCCCGACAGCCCCGACGTCCCCTTCCTCGAAAAGGAAATAGATGCTCTGGTCTATGATCTCTACGGCCTCACACCGAAAGAAATCGCCATTGTGGAAGGGAAAACCTAATGACAGGATCTACTTTCAAATATGATGTTTTCCTTTGCCATAATGATAAAGATAAACCAATTATAGAGCGGATTTACGACATATTAGAAAAAGAAAAACATATACGCCCTTTTTTAGACAAAAATCACCTTCCTCCTGGTCATCCATGGCAAGATAACATTGCAGATGCCATAATAGCGCAGGTAGCGTCATGCGCTGTCTTTGTCGGTCCCCACGGCTTAGGACCAGTGCAAAGGGCCGAAGTGCAATTGGCTATTAATAGAAAATTCAAAGAGCCAACATTTCCTGTTATTCCTGTCTTACTACCTGGATGTGAGCCGAGTAATAAAAAACATGTCCCTCCATTTCTTAGTTTGCAAACATGGGTCGATTTTCGGAGTAAAATTGGCGCGCCAGATCCCCTTAAGAAACTGATAGACGCCATCCATGGCAAGCCTATATCAGAAATTAGCTTTTCCGAGATAGAAACAGCCATCCAAAAAGCTTCCAGGGGGCTACTTACCTGGCCCACAACATTGGGCGAGAACCAATGGCTTCCAAGAAAAGAACTCGACAAGATTCTTGCCATTATTTCCAATAACTCCACATCAACCTTGCTTCTGCTTGGCGAGCCAGGCAGCGGTAAATCAGCACTACTTGCAAAACTGGGCCAGAAGATGGCATCAAAAGGCATGCCTGTTTTGGCAATAAAGGCAGATTTGCTGCCCATAGAAATCAGCAATCCAGGAGAGTTTGGCAATGAACTTCATCTGCCTTTCAATCCAGGCGAGTGTCTTGTGAAACTGGCAGAAAAGCACCGTGTTCTATTACTGCTTGATCAACTTGATGCCCTGGCTGATTTGGTTGATCTAAAATCAGAGCGGCTCAGTGTTTTATTGGACCTGATAAATTCTCTATCAGGACTCCCCAACATCCATATTGTTACCTCGTGCAGAAAGTTTGAATATGCCCATGATTCAAGGCTTAAGAACCTAAAAGCCGAAAAGATAAAACTTGATTTGCCTACATGGGACAATGTAGCAGAAATTTTGAAAGATAAAAAAATAGAAGCGGCCGGATGGCCTGTATCATTTCGAGATTTGCTCCGTGTTCCGCAACATCTGAAACTTTTCTTGGAACTTTGCCAAGGGCCTGAAGAGCCTCAAATTTTCAGTTCATACCACGCCATGCTGGATCGCCTTTGGGAAGAAAGGGTGGTGCCTTCAGGGGAAAAGGGGTTGGCGCTACTCGAAAGGATGGCTGCATTAATGGCAGAGAGAGAAGAGTTCTGGTTACCCACTGTGCTTTTTCAGGAAAATCTTAGTCTTATAGATAGACTTATTGCTGCTGGAATTCTGGTGAAAGAGGCCAACGGAAGATGTGTGGGTTTCTGCCATCAAACCATGCTGGATTATGCCAAGGCCAGGGCTTGGGCCGGTGGCAAAGAAAGCCTTGCCGATTTTGTTATCGAAAGACAGGATGCGCTGTTTGTCCGGCCTCATTTGTGGACAGGCCTCCATTACCTGCGTGGGGCAGATCCTGCTATCTACCACCGGGAATTTGAAAGGCTCTGGAATTTCGAAGAACTTCGCTTTCATTTGAGGATACTGATGATCGAATTCCTGGGGCAACTTCCTGATCCTATAGATTTTGAGGCCGCCTGGCTGCTGCCATATATGCAAGACCATAAACTTCAAGGCAAAATATTTTTAAGCATTAAGGGGAGTCCGGGCTGGTTTAACCATATAGAGCCATACCTGCCATTTTTTATGAAACAAGAGGATACAAGGGCTAAAAAAGTGATTCCTGTACTTGAAAGCGCCTGGAATTTTTCAAAAGAAAAGGTTCTCAAACTACTTTCCAATAACTGGTTTTCAAATCCCCATAAAGACCGCTTGAGCTTACAGGTCTTTTGCGGCTTAAAGGATTGGGATGAAGAGGCGGTCTCTATGGTTTGTACCATTTTGAGACGCACCAATGTTGGTAGGTGGTTTGTGGAGCATCTTACAGAAGCCATTTCTGCCAGTGTTTCAGAGCTTGCCCCCAAAATAGTTCGTGCCCACCTGGATTTTTGTCTTTATGAGGTAAAGGCAAAATCACCGCCCGACCCGCCTCAAATTCCAGAAGATGTAGATGGAAGGGAAAAGTTGTACCAACAAGCTCTATATGATCCTCATAAATATTTTAAGGAGCTTATAGGCTCATCTAATGATTGGTATCGCCTGCCTAAAATTGCAAGGGCTAATCCAAAGGCATTTTTAGACCATTTGTGGCCCTGGTTTGTTAAAATCTGGCAAAGTATTGCAAAAGAACTCCACCTTTTTGTAACAGGTTACCGAGATATCAATGCCACTGAGATCAGGCTGTCCCATGATTCCCCTCCTTTGACACCAAGCAATTTAATGGTTGCAATAGAAAAGGCTGTAATTCTGTTGGCAGAAAATGAGCCAGATGAATATCTGGACTTTTATAAAAGATGGCAGGATAGCGACTTGCACATAGTTCACCGTTTGTTAGCTAGGGGATTGGCAAAGGTGGCAGATAAATATCCGGATGTGGTTTTGAATTATCTTCTTTCTGACCCAAGGCGTCTCATTTTGGGAAGCACTGAAGATCGTCACTTGGATTCCAAGCATTTGATAGCAGCCATAACTCCTTATCTATCTTCAGGTCAGCTAAAAGAACTTGTAGATTATATCCGGAATTGGCCCTTGTATAATTATGAAGCTATCTCCGATGATGATCCAGAGACTCGGTTTAAGCAAAAAAAGTGGGAACGGGAGCACAGTTTACGCCTTTTAAAAGCAATTCCTGAAAAATACCTGGACGCTGAAACCAAGAAATTTATTGAAAGAGAAGAACGGGCTTTGCCACATTTCAACGACTGGGATGTCCAGTTCTCAGGAGTGCAAAGGGTGGTTAGTCCAGTATCAAAAGAGCAAATGGCCAAAGCCTCGGATGAACATATTCTGAAACTATTTGATAAGTTAGATGACAGTACAGGTTGGGATCATCCAAGTAGACCATTAGATATTGATTGTTTCCAATGAATATTCGTTGATGAACCATCTTACTAAACTTGTATCTGTAGAGCCTGAAAGAGTTTATCAAATTTGCAATATTTTTGTTAATGAGTTAGGCGAAGCCATTGGAGATATATCCACTCGCTATGCTACCGTTTCCCGTGAATTAATCGATATCGCCCTTACACTTCAACGACAAAGGGGCAAATTACGTAGTAAGGGACTAATATTATTTGAACGTTTATTAGAACTTGATGCTCTTTATGTCAAAGATGTTTTAACAGAATTAGACCGAAGGCCTATTTAAGTACAAAAATGATAAGTCAATTCATTTAGGAAACTGTCTATGAGCAATATCTATAACATTTACTGCGATGAATCCTGCCACTTGGAGCATGACCATCAAAAGGCGATGGTCATTGGAGCAACATGGTGCCCATCAGAGGAAGTAAAAAAAATTTTCGCGGATTTGAGAGCCATAAAAATCAGACATGGTTTGGCCAAGAATTTTGAGATTAAGTGGGTTAAAATATCTCCTTCGAAAATAGATTTTTACCTTGAAATAGCAGATTATTTTTTTGATGCAGAGGAACTCCATTTCAGAGCGGTAGTCATTCCTGATAAGGGAAAACTAAATCACGCGGCCTTTTCCCAGGACCATGACCAATGGTATTATAAAATGTTCTTTGTATTATTGAAACAGATTTTTGATCCGCATGCCCGCTATCGTATTTATCTGGATATTAAGGATACTCGCAGCCAGCAGAAAGTGAAAAAACTCCATGGAGTTATCTGCAATAGCTTCTACGACTTTGATAAAACAATAATAGAAAGAGTTCAGCAGGTTAGATCTCATGAAGTAGAAATTGTGCAGATAACGGACTTGCTGATTGGGGCTTTGGCTTATGCCCACAGGGGTTTAAATACCAGCCAAGCCAAGATGGCGTTTATCCAAAGATTACGCGAACGATCTGGACGCTCACTTCTTCGTACCACCCTGCCTAAAGAAGAAAAAATGAATATCTTAGTCTGGAATCCGCAGGAGTTGTGAACATGGATTTGCCAGAGCTGGTTTACTTTCATGGTGATTGGGCAGAATATATTGAAAAACTTTATACCATCTATGGACAAGAAATAGTTTATGGTGACCTTAAATTCAAAGGTCTTCCTGTTAAATGTCAATATAGGCCACCTTCACAAGGCAAAGGATATGGTTTTTGGCATGTCATCTCCAATGGACCTGTAGAGGATGAAAGGATTCCGGATTTGCGTCGGTGTGAGAGGATCAGATGGATCTCCTGGTTCATTCGAAATGTTGGACGTGAGCCTCGCATTAGCTGGTGGCAAAACAGGCGTAGCAGCAATACCCATGTTGTGATATGGATCGAAGAAAAAGACTTTGCGGTTATTTTGGCAAAACGATCAAAATATTATCTTTTAAAAACTGCCTATTGTGTAACTCCGCATCGAAGAAAGACTTTTAAGAAGGAAAGAGAGAAATTTTGGCAAGCTCAAAATGGCTGAAGCCGCCCAATTACAAAAATTGAACGGCCTCGAGTACTCCTTTCACGCATGGTGAATGAGTCTATAAATATAATCGGTAATTTTTGTTTATTAGTCAAGAGAAATTTCTTATAAATTATTGATAGCTTATTTAAGCCATTAAAAATAAAGAGAAATATTCAATAGCATCCCTTGGTTATGTGATTTATATGTGACCGTTTCGCCTTCGCAGCCTCAAGAGACCAGTTCATTGAATATTTTGAAAAACAATTGGGACGCGCTGCTTCAATCTACTGATAAAATTATTGAAACGACAATAACAAAGGCGATCTAATGTTAACAGAACCCATACCCTTTTCCAGATATGGAACAGAACTCCAGCGGGACGCTATCTTATTGAATGACCCAGCCGAGAATTTTGATGCAGAGATGTTGCAGGAACATAATGGGCAATTGGACTTGTGCATATCGAAACTATATCAGGCTTAGGCCAACCATGAGAGCGGTTGGGACCAAGGCTAAATCTATGGGAGAATGACTTCCACACATCATTATCAAGCCACATTGCAGGGGAATCAATCGGCGTGTCTACCATCCAGTGTACTCGGCAGTTTTTCCACGTTCGCATTGCGTGATACATGAAATTCGCAATGTTAGTATTCCTTTTTTGATCCATCATATCGTGATGTTCGTCAACGTGTAAAATATGAGATGGTTGTGTCAGAGTTCCTCTTTTAACGCGGTCTTTCCAACGAGAATAGACTTTGTGATGCTTTTCAACAATGAAAGCTATGGGGCAATCTCCCCAATCTAATAATCCTCGAAGTCGCTGTTCGGGGTTCTCGATCAGGTTGAAATAATCCAGGTCAATGTCCAAAATAGAACTCATACCTCGAAATTCCTATCATATTCTGACTTCAGCATCTCGGATAGATTTTTCAGTGCAAAGTAACCTGAGCTATTGTGGTCTGGATATTCCTTTGAATCGTCCAGTGCCATACTGAGAACATCAATCAAGCAGTCCATATCCCATCAAAACCGATGGGCCTCTTCCCTTTATATTGTTCAATACGACGGTCAAGGCCAAAGGCTTCCACCATTGACCAAGTATGTTTCTGTAATTCCTCAAGCTCTTCGCCTGTAATAAGAATGTTGACTTTAATATCCCGTGAACCTGGCTTCATGATGAGTATTTCCCTTTTTCTATTTTATCGAACCGCCGGGAATCCTGCGTATTTTCAAGGATTCTCAGCCCTATCTCTTTTGATACATTCCTTATAGTCAGAGTACAGTTTCTTGATGAGTTCCTGCAAGGTTGGTGTACCAATAATGTTCTCACTGTGAATCCTCTCCTTCTCTACCCTCTCTTCCTCTACCTGTTTTCTATACCCTTCATAGTCAAACGGACCCCATTTTTCTTCCAGCTTCGCTTTTACGTTTTCCCAAGGAACCCCCTTTTTATTACCGGCTTCGAGCTCTTTGAGTTCTTCATCAAGTTCAGACCCCACAGGATCTTCTTTTCTTTCGTATCCAGGCTCGGGGATGTTGTCATAGTCAAGGATTGGCTGACCGAATGCCTCTGCCATCATTACCCATGAATGCCGCAGCTCTTCTATATTCTCTCCAAAGGGCTCTACTGGATCTTGGGTAATGGCTCCAACATGCCCGTTCTTGTCGTAGTATGCCTCATGTATGGCATACGTGTAATTCACTCTTTCCTTCTGATCTGTTGGATCAATGTATACATTCCTTTTCCGTATAACTCGGTAGTTCCACATGCTTCACCTTATGCTGCTGGGCCATTGCCCAGCTCTGAGAGGATTTGACCAGTTTACACTTTTTTGAAATCGAAACTGGAAATTAGAAATTAGAAATTAGGTAACGCATATACATTTTTATGTTTTTTTCAAATTTCCAATTTCCAATTTCACTGCCAAAATACAAGATCAACAATGTGTAAACTACTTTTGAACGGTTACAACTGTCGTGACAGGATGCCAATTGGATCAATTACTTTTTATTCTTCAGCAAAGCGTCAAGACCAGCGAACACCTTGAAGGTAGAGGGTGGCTCTTGCTCGCCTCCAGGCGACGCTTTGTCATACCATTCCTCATCCACATACCGCTGGTGCTCATTGTCGTGACAGTAGAGGCACAGCAGTTCCCAGTTGCTGCCGTCAGGCGGATTGTTGTCGTGGTCGTGATCCTTGTGATGGACAGTGAGTTCACGAAGTTTTTTGCCTGTGAATTCGCGCCCGCATCGTGCACATATCCATGGGTACATCTTGAGCGCTTGCTCCCGATAGGTTTTTTCCCGACGTCGAGCCTCAGCAATGATTTGGTCCATCTTGTCTTTGTCTAATCGTGATTTTTTCGACAGCATGTGTTTACCTTCGAATCGTGTGAACCAGGCCCTTATTTCATTTTCGTTTCAGAGCAAGGGCGCGGTTGGGTAAAATCCATGATGCTTTGCTCCCAAATTTAACGAAATTGCTTAGACTGAGTACCGTATTTCTTTACCCTGAGGCCCAGAATCCTTTCGGATGTGTCAAGGAGCCTTGCTGCTTTTGCTATATTGCCTTGCGTATTTTTTAATGCATCAGCAATATATTCCTTTCCGAGAATTAGCGGATAGCCTTGTGAAGCTCCATGGCCACCAATACAGTCAG
>JAGGRV010000366.1 GCA_021159445.1 Deltaproteobacteria bacterium
TGTGAAAAGTCTGTTTTACAAACCGCTTATCCCACAATACGAGAGGCAGTCTCAACAGAGTTGATGGAGAAATTGGGCGTTTTACTTTTAAAACCCATAGTGTTTTTCAAGGGGATCAAAAGACATATAACACAGCCCGTGATTTATTTATATGCCTGCAAGGTGTTGAGTTCTACAAAACGATAGGTTTCAAAGATATCGCTATGATATATGGTGACACAGAGCAATCCTATCGGAAAACGGCACAGATGATAAACCGCATTCGGTATCAACAACAAGGAGGCACACCATCAAAATTTGTGGAAGTCGCTGCGCTCCATTAGGAACGGGAGATAAATAAGTTGAACAAAAATTAATAGGATTTTTTGTTGTATTCAAGGCGCGAGGAGCGAGCATAACGGGTTATGTGATCGACGAGCAACGAAGAAGACGGCAAAAAAGACATTAATTTGTTCAAGTTATTTATTGTACGTTCCTTAGGGACGGGGACGGGAACGGGCGTTGACACCTTTACATCAGATGTTAGGTTGAGCCTGCCTTGTTCTGAGGTGAGCGTTTACAGGGCACCGCATCTGCTTTGTTGCCGGGCACTTGAAGTACAGGAAGTACGTCTGCGTACCCGTACGCCTCGCATCTGCAGCACCCTGTAAACGCTCACAGTTCGGTGGCTTGCGGTAAAACAGGCGTTGTAACCCCGTGAACGGTTACGTTCTAAGAATAAACATGGTGGAGAAGGAGATTATGGATAAGAAGAAAATCTTAGTCGTAGGTTCCGGAGGACGTGAACACGTTCTTTGCTGGAAGCTGGCATCCAGCCCCAGAATTTCAAGAGTATTCTGTGCGCCTGGAAATGCCGGCATAAGTCAACATGCCGTCTGCGTATCTTTAGAGGCCTCTGACATTAACGGCCTTGTATCATTTGTCAAAAAAGAAGGTATTGATATAACGTTAGTAGGCCCGGAAGCCCCTCTGGCTGAAGGTCTGGTAGACAGATTTAACGAACATGGACTCGCAATATTCGGACCTACTAAGGCGGCTGCCGAGATTGAGGCAAGTAAGGTATTTTCAAAAAATTTGCTCACTGAGGCAGGTATACGAACAGGGGCCTACAAGGTCTTTACCGAGCCGGATGCCGCTTTTGATTATATCAAGAACATAGTTGGAGTGCCCATTGCAATAAAGGCAGACGGGCTGGCAGCCGGCAAGGGGGTGTTGCTCGCCCACTCCCTCGCTGAGGCGGAAGAGGCAATAGATCTCATCCTTCGCGAAAAGGCCTTTGGTAAAGCGGGCAATCGTCTGATAGTAGAGGAATTTCTCACCGGGGAAGAGGCCTCCTTCATGGCTATAACCGACGGAACAACAGTCCTTCCCCTTGCCACTTCCCAGGACCATAAGCCCGTATTTGATAATGACCAGGGGCCTAATACCGGTGGTATGGGTGCTTACTCTCCAGCACCAGTAGTAAGCAATGCCCTATTTGACGATATCATGGACACGGTTATGAGACCCACAGTAGAAGCCATGGCAAGGGCAAAAAGGCCTTATCAGGGAGTGCTTTATGGTGGTCTTATAATTAAAGAC
This sequence comes from Deltaproteobacteria bacterium, assembly GCA_021159445.1. Classification (GTDB taxonomy): domain Bacteria; phylum Desulfobacterota; class Dissulfuribacteria; order Dissulfuribacterales; family UBA3076; genus UBA3076. Next base: position 1,582 of record JAGGRV010000366.1, read on the forward strand.
GGTATGTTTGATGTCTTGGAATTTAACTGCCGGTTCGGTGATCCAGAGGCCCAGCCGATCCTGATACGACTCCGCACTGACCTGATGGAGATATTTGAGGCGGCACTTGAAGGCAGGCTGAATGAAGTCAAACTTGAGTGGGATCCAAGGGCTGCTGTCTGCGTTGTCCTGGCCTCCGGAGGCTATCCTGAAAGTTATGAGACAGGCAAGGTCATCCACGGTCTTGAAAAAGTGGCTGAGATGCAGGACGTAATGGTTTTTCATGCAGGGACCGCCAAGGATGGAGACCGATTCATCACATCCGGCGGAAGAGTCCTCGGGGTTACTGCACTTGGGAATACCGTTTCAGAGGCAATAGACCTTGCATATGAAGCAGTTGGACAAATATCCTGGGAAGGGATGCACTATAGAAGGGATATTGGTCAAAAGGCCCTCAGATACATGACCGGTGCGATCAGCACGCCGGTTTCCCCGCATCCCGGCAGCTCTGCCAAGGTAGGTATTGTTATGGGAAGCCTCAGTGACAAGGAGGTTATGGAAGCAGCCCGGGATATTCTGAATGAGTTTAGTATTGCATGTGAGTTGAGGGTTGCCTCAGCCCATCGCTCCCCGGAACTCACTGCATCATATGCCAGGAAGGCTGAAACCAGAGGAATAAAGGTCTTAATAGCCGGCGCCGGAATGGCCGCACACCTGGCCGGCAGCTTGGCAGCTAATACTATACTCCCTGTAATAGGGGTACCAGTAGACAATTCGGCATTGAATGGACTTGATGCCTTGCTCTCCACTGTCCAGATGCCCCCTGGGGTTCCGGTTGCAACCATGGCAATAGGAGAAGCCGGGGCAAAAAATGCCGCCTTGTTGGCACTACAGATCCTGGCATTGGAAGACCAGGACCTTGCAAGAAAGTTGAAGGAATACAGAGAGACCCAGGCAAAAAAGATAGAAGATGTGAAACTTGAAATTAGAAATTAGAAATTTGGTTCCACCACCTGACCGCATATTAATCCAACGAGCTGCAGATATAGTGCGGAAAGGTGGAGTGGTAGCCTTTCCCACAGAGACGAGCTATGGGCTTGGGGCCTCAATAGAGCACATCGATGCCCTTGAACGAATCTATATAATCAAAAAAAGGCCAAGGCACAAACCACTTTTGATCCTCATTTCAAATATTTCGGATCTTATCCATCTGGTCAGCCGGGTTCCGCCGGCAGCGGTTACCTTGATGGAGCGTTTCTGGCCAGGTCCCTTGACCCTGCTTTTGCCGGCTAAACCTGGGCTACCGTGGCCACTTTGTGCAGATACAGCCAAGGTGGGTGTAAGAATCTCAAGCCATTCATGGGCACATTCCATGGTAACAACCCTGGGGAATCCTATGACCGCAACCAGTGCAAATCTCTCAGAACACCCTGCTACCTGTAGGGCCGAGGAAGTTGCGGATCAGTTACGATTTTTCCCCCCTGACTATATACTGGACGGGGGCCTCACATCCGGAGGAGCCCCTTCCACGATCATAGATGTATGCACTGACCCTCCTGAAATCATACGGGAAGGTGCAATCAACTCAAAAGATATCAGTAACCGTTATCGGGTTCAATGGTCCGGGGATTCAGGGCATAAGCGCTAAGTTGTTTTTGCCCAGGAGGGACGGGAAAAAATGAACATCGAACATCGAACGTCCAACATCGAACGTTGAATGGGGGGGAAAAAAGATAAAGAAACAGCAATAGCTGTTGAGTGTTCGATATTGGGTGTTTGTTTTTTTTATTCGATGTTGAATGTTCGATGTTCGATGTTGGACGTTCATCTTTCAAAACAAACCCGTATGGCATAAATGCAACCTGTGAACGTTTACTTATATAGAAATCCCCAATCTTATAAATATGCGCATAATACGTGAATTTTGGTTACCTGTTTTACTTTACTTAGTTTTTCTGTCCGGTTATCAGATCTGGAAAGAATGTACGCTACCTGTTTCGGAAACAGGCAAAAATAAGATCGTATTAATTCCCACAGGGAGCACCTTCTCCTCAGCAGCACAACAACTTGAAACAGAAGGTTTAATCAAATCCAAAAGGGCATTTTATTGCCTGGCCTGGTGGAAAGAGGCAACAACCAAAATAAAGGCTGGAGAATATGAGCTCTCTCCAACTCAAACTCCTGCAGAGATCCTGGATTACCTGGTCCAGGGAAAAATCCGCCAATATATAGTTACCATTCCCGAGGGCTATAACCTGTTTCAAATAGATGACCTTCTTGCAAATGCGAAATTGATATCAAACGATTCATTTCTCAATGTGGCAAGAGACAAAAACATCTTAAGAACTCTGGGCATAAAGGCTGATAGCGCCGAGGGCTATGTTTACCCTGACACCTATCAATTGACCAAGGACGCCACGGTACGTGAGATGCTCCGCACCTTCGTTAATCGTTTCTGGGAAGTATGGAATTCAGAAGGATTCAGCCGCAGAACGGAAGAACTGGATGTCGAAGTCCACGATATAGTGACCCTTGCTTCCATAGTGGAAAAAGAGGCCATGCGGTCAAGAGAAATGCCGCTAATTGCTTGCGTATTCTGGAATCGCCTTAAAAAAAACATGCCACTCCAGGCAGATCCAACCGTCCACTATGGGATACTTGTGGAAACCAAGGTAAAAAAACGCCGTCTCAGGTGGAAAGATCTTAGAAAAAAGACTCCCTATAACACATACGTAAACAGAGGTCTTCCCAAGGGACCGATTTCAAACCCCGGCAAGGAATCCATCAGGGCGACTCTCTATCCATCAAAAAAGGATTATTTCTATTTTGTTTCAAAAAATGATGGGACACATTGTTTTTCCCGGACTCTGGCTGAACACAATAGGGCTGTAAATCAATACCAACGCCGGCGTAAATACCGGCCCCAAAAAACCAACCCTGATTCAACACAAACCATCTCCCCACTTTGAACCACTACCCTTTTTTCTTCTAATCGCCAAATAATTATCAAAAAAACTTTTTCAAAAGTTTCAAGTAGATGATACCTTTGTTCGATATAAGTATTAGAGGTAATTTTTATATATTTTTGTCTCAATTTTCAGGAATCATCACTTTTAAAAGCAAATTATAGAAAAATAAAGGAAAGCACAGTTTCTGTTATATAACATATTGATATTTATTGGTTAAATTATTTCTTAATTCTCTTGACAGGTAACCCTTTATTAAAATATATAGGTATATAGTGGGATAAAGTGGGGGAAAGGGGTAAAAGCAATGTTCAGAGGACGGTCGGCCCATGTCTTGGATGCCAAGGGCCGTCTTAGCATTCCAGCCCGTTTTAAAGAGTTCTTACAGGCAAAATACGATGGACGGTTGATAGTCACCAACCTGCCCTCTTGCCTCGCAGCTTATCCTTTTGAGGAATGGCGAAAGATAGAAGAACATTTCAGCCGGTTCCAATTTGGACCTCCTGAAGTCGTAGCCTTTAAAAGATATTTGTTGGGAGCAGCAGCGGAGTGTCCCCTGGATGGTCAGGGGAGAATATTGATCCCCCTGAGGCTCCGTGAAGAGGCAGGACTCACCAGGGATGTGGTTCTCTCGGGCATGCTCACTTATTTTGAAATATCAAACAAGGATAACTTGAACAAAGAATTGCAAAAAACGAGGGATAACTTTGACCAGTACAGCAGCGATATCACCGCTAAATTCGGAATTAGCGGCTAAAAAGGAGACCATGCATTGCCCTGTAATGGTTCCTGAAGTGCTGGATGGCCTGTCGTTGAGGCCCGGCGGGGTCTATGTTGACGCAACACTGGGTCTGGGAGGCCATACAGAGGCCATACTGTTAAAGTGCCCTGAGATCAAAATGGTCCTTGGCCTTGACTGTGATACAGAAGCCCTGGAACAGGCCGAATCCAGGTTGAGCCCATTTGGTGACAGGGTTCGATTCATTCACAGCAACTTCATCCATCTTCACGATGTTCTCTTGTTCAACAGAATAGGGCGAGTTGATGGGATACTCATGGACCTTGGAATTTCCACCTTCCATCTGGAAAACAGCAGGAGGGGCTTCAGCTTTTCCAGGAACGAACCTCTTGACATGCGTATGGATCCCTCTGGTGCAGTGACTGCCGCTGACATGGTCAACAAGCTTCCGCTTAAAAGATTGACCGAGCTTATCCAAACATACGGTGGAGAGAGATGGGCAAAGAGAATCGCCAAACGCATATATGACAGGCGGAAGACAGCCCCGATTCTGAACTCAACGGAATTGGCAGAAGTGGTTGCTAATTCCATTCCAAGGAAATACCATCCACGCCGAATTCATCCTGCCACACGAACCTTCCAGGCACTGCGAATCGCAGTGAACCGAGAGATGGACAACCTTAAAGAGGCCCTTGACTCACTCCCGTCTTGTTTGAGACCCGAAGGACGAGTGTGTATTATCTCCTTTCACTCCCTGGAGGACCGTCTGGTTAAAATCGCTTTCAGAGAAGATAACAGATTGCAACCCTTAACTAAAAAACCTCTGGTACCAAGCCCTGAAGAAATGCGCAGTAATCCCAGGGCCAGAAGTGCCAAGCTGAGAATTGCTCAATATATAGAGCCAGGCGAGACTCAATTTAAATTAATATGATGAACTTTTTACAAAATCTGTTTGGGAGGGAAAAAAATGAGTCCTCGATCGGCAACAATTAGAATACCCCAGAGACGTTCATATGTTCCGATGGCACAGAAAAATAACGCCGGCAGCCTTTCGTTCTCAAAAATACTCAAGATAACCCGTCATAAGACCATCGCGCTCATTGCTCTAGCCGCTTTATTAATTATGGGATTCTGGATCACTCACGAAATCCGAAAAATAGCAAATGACTTAGAGTTACTTCAGATAGAGGAAGGCCATCTCAGTGCTCAATATCAGGATTTCAGCACTCAAATGGACCAGCTCAAAGCACGCAGTCGTATGGAAAAATTGGGTAAAAAAATGGGGCTTCACCCGCCCACTAACAAGCAAACAATATCTCTTAACTGATACCTAAATTGAGCTATTAGCCTTTAGCGGTTAGCTATTAGTTAAATGATTATCGGTCTGCCGTCCTAACAAGCAGGAGGTTTTACTATTACAAACTTTCACCCGTTGGGTGTTATTTCTAATTAACGTAATGCCATGATTTTTCAAAGCTAAACGCTAATGGCTAACAGCTAATTGCTCAACTTAACTGATAGAGATCAGAATGAGTTATCCTTATAAAGATAAAAAAATTTTGTTCCTTTTCAGCCTGGCAGGTCTTGTGATCATTTCCATATCATTTGTTGGTTGCTTTTGGCAAAGTAACAATGTCAATAGCGAAGATGACATTGATTCGTCCAGGTTTTCTCAACAACGGAGCCGTGGCTACTATTCCCAGCAAAGCCCCCTGTACAGGGGCATAATTCTTGACAGGACAGGTGCGATATTCGTCATAAGCCAAAAGACAATCTCTGCCTTAGCAGAGCCTTCTAAGTTGCCGCAAGTTGATGATTGGGCACCACGGGTATCAGAAATTCTTGGCCTTGATCACAAGACTTTGACAAACATGCTTGCAGAGGAACGAGGCGTTATATGTCTAAAAGACGGTATTTCCATAGAACAAGGCCTGAAGCTCAAAGACATGCGGCTTAACGGAATAGAAATACTGGAAAAATATAAAAGGGTATATCCTTGCGGTTCACTGGCTTCTCCGGTTTTGGGGTTTGTCGATCAAGGCGGCATGGGCCTTGAGGGAATTGAATATACATATGATAACCTTTTAAGCCATACTAATATGGCACAAATTCACGCGAGTGGACAGGAACTTACGCTTACCCTTGAAAAAAACATTCAGACATCAGCGGAAAAAGAGCTTGGCAGACAGATGAAAAGGCTTAAGGCCGACAAAGGGTGTCTTGTTATAATGAGTGTTGAAAACGGTGAGATCCTTGCCTTGGCCAGTAAACCTTCCTGGGACCCGGAACGTTTTTGGGAACTACCTGCAACAAACATTAGAAATTACTCTCTACAAGATAATGTTGACATGATGGTCCTTGCGCCTCTCTTAAACTGGATGTTTGAACAAAGTGAGCTTCCAAAATCAGGTTGCCAGTCTTTGGACGAAATGGCCCACAAGTGGAAATGGGAGACTTTAGGTAAAGGTCTGGTCCTATGGAGTCCCTGGGGTGAACAGGAGCTGAAAGATTTTGTCTCTTATGATGACATATTACGGGATCTCTGGGGTTTAGGATTTGGTCAGTCTACAGGTATTGATCTCCCGGGTGAAGGCCAAGGCAGCCTGTCTTCAGCCCTGCCGAGCTCACAGAATTGCTTCTTGCATCGGGGTATCACGGCCAGTCCGATCCAGGTTCTCAGGGCCTTCTCTGCCCTGATAAATGAAAATATGTTGGTGACACCACATGTGGCCCTACAAAGTCCTAAAGAATTCCTGACATCCAAGTCTTCTGTGAAGGACCAAAAGCAGGCCAAAATCCCATGGTTAACGGAAGAGCTTATACTCAGATCACGGAAAAATCTTGCGGTCAGAGGAGGGCCTTCTCTTGCAAGCATCAGGTGGAATGAACAGTCTGAGCAAATATCCACTCAATTTCCAGCCCAGGTCACTGCCCTGGGATTCTGGCCCGACGATTCACCCAAAGTAAGTTATATTGTTTTGCTCGACGGCGTAAAAATTGATCCTCGTGAACGTAGGGGCACTTTAGGGCGAGCACTAATAGTAGCAAAACAGGCGGCACAGATACCATTGAAAGACAAATGGCTACCAGTAAAAAGCCAAGAGACCAAAAAAGAACTCTCCAGGATGCCAAATCTTAAAGGAAAATCCGTAAGACAGGCCTTGGATATTCTGCAATCCATAGGCCTTTCTATCAAACTCAAAGGTATAGGGACTGTGATCGCACAGAAACCAAGATCAGGAATACCTCTTAATGGTATAAAGGTCTGCAGTATAATCTGCAAGTGATGTTTGGTAATACACGGGACGAACGGACATTGCGGGATATGTTAGAAGTGCTGAGACCTGCTGTTTCCATATTACCTGAGTTGGATGACGTAAAAATCAGGGGCATATCAGCAGATTCCAGACAGGTAAAGCATGGATACCTATTTGTTGCAATTCCCGGCACAAAATTTGATGGAAGACAATTTATCAATGATGCCATAGTGAAAGGAGCCTCTGCCCTGTTAATGCCAAGCCAAGATGTCCTTCGTTATGTCAAGACCGTTCCTGGAGCACTTCCTGTTATAGGAGTGGATGACCCCAGGCTTTCAACCGGTTTTCTGGCGAGCGCCTTTTATGGAAATCCCAGTGAAAAAATGGCCCTTATAGCCATCACAGGCACTAATGGTAAGACTACGATTACATACCTCCTGGAAGGCATTTTCAGCAAAGCCGGGCTGAATCCTGGTGTAATCGGGACTATAAACCAGAGACATTGTGGCATAGAGGTATCTTCTGAGCTTACTACCCCTGATGCTATAAAACTACAGGAGATCCTGGCCAACATGTTGAAACAAGGGGCAAAGGCGGTGGCCTTAGAGGTATCTTCCCACGCCCTTGTCCAGCAGAGAATTTCAGGGTGCAGTTTCGCAGCGTCTGTTTTTACCAATCTGGGCCGCGATCACCTGGATTACCATCAAGACATGGAACAATACTTCCAGGCCAAGGTAAAATTGTTTTTGGAGTATCCCTCTGATACGGCAATTATCAACATTGATGACTTGTATGGAAGGCGCCTTTGGGAAATAGTAAAAAGAAAAAAGATCAGTTATGGTCTTAGTCCTGAGGCCGAGGTAAGACCTGAGTTCCAGTCCATTAATATTGATGGAATAACAGGTAAGCTTGCCACGCCCAAAGGGCCTGTTTCCATCAAATCCAAGCTTATAGGTTTGCACAATCTATACAATATCCTTGCAGCAGTGGCGGCTTCAATTACCCTTGGGATAGATCCCGACCATATTCAGACCGGCATAGAAACAATAATTCGTATCCCGGGAAGACTCGATCCTGTGCATACTCCCCATGGAGTGACCGCCCTTGTAGACTATGCCCACACTCCTGACGCCCTTGAAAGTGTCCTGAAAAGCCTTATTCGATTAGGGCCCAAGCCTCTGATTTGCGTAATCGGCTGTGGAGGAGACAGAGACCGGGGCAAACGTCCTCTCATGGCGCAGGCAGCTGCTTCACTGGCAGATATTGTTGTGCTGACCTCGGACAATCCACGTACTGAAGACCCTCTTGCCATACTCGATCAGATGTTGAGCGGCCTCAGAGACCTCCCTCCCTATCATCCTGCAACCAAAGCTGAAGTGAAGGTAATTCCAGACAGAAGGGACGCTATCTTATGGGCAGCAGAAAAAGCGCGGCCTGGCGCCTGTCTGCTCGTGGCCGGTAAGGGCCACGAAACCTACCAGATAATCGGCAACGAACGGCTTGCCTTTAATGATAGAGAAATATTGAAAGAGGCCTTTGAGTCAAAACGCAAGGTTCAAGGTTCAAGGTTCAAGGTTCAAGGTTCAAGGAATAAAAGACAAGAGTCGAAAGTAGAGAGTCTTGAGGACCATGAATTTCGATTAAAGGCTTCTCAGGTGGCAGGGGCTATTGGAGCCAGGGTCCTTTCGGGTGACCAGGACACGACAATCCATGGCATATCAACAGATTCCAGATCAGCAAGAAGAGGAAATATATTCTGGGCACTTTCAGGGGACCGTTTCAACGGTCATGATTTTGTCCTTGACGCTATAAAAAGGGGGGGCATTGGTGCAGTAATCAGTTCGACCCTTGACTTTCGACCTTTGACTTCCAGCCCTCGATCTCGTCCTATCCTGTTGAAGGTCCAAGATACGTTAAAGGCCCTGGGAGATTTCGCAGCATGGTATAAGGAATACCTTGGAATCAAGGTGGTTGGCATTACGGGCAGTTGCGGCAAGACTACCACCAAAGAACTGATTTCATCGATCCTGGGGAAAAAATGGAAAGTGGCTAAAACTCCTGGGAATTTTAACAACCTTATCGGACTCCCACTCAGCCTGCTTTCGGCCAAATCCGATGATTCCTGGGCAGTACTGGAAATGGGAACGAACCAACCAGGAGAAATATCCCGGCTATGTGAAATTGCCCAGCCACAAGTGGGCCTTATTACTACCATACAGCCTGCCCACCTTGTCGGCCTTGGGGATATAAAGCAAGTAGCCAGGGAAAAATGGGAACTCTGGAAAGCCCTTCCCCAGACAGGAGTGGCAGTGGTGAACCTTGACGATCCTCTGGTGATGGAAGGGGCCAAAGATCTAACGTGTCAGATAGTGGGCTATTCCATGGCACTTAATCCCCAATTCAAAATTCAAAATTCAAAATTCAAAATTGCTCTCACCTGCCTGTCCTGGACTCCGGGCGGGCATGGCGCTCTACTGGATCTGGATATTGCCGGAAGCAGACTCTCTGTTGATCTTCCCCTTATAGGAAGGACGAACGTGCAAAATGCCGTTGCAGCCGCAGCCATAGGTCATGCAGTGGGACTGACACCGGTCCGGATCAAGCAAGGGCTGGAGGAAGTAAAACCAGTTCCAGGCCGCCTTTTTCTGAAAAATCTTGGACCTGAATGGAGGCTGATAGACGATTCTTATAATGCAAACCCAGGCTCTATGAGAGCGGCTTTTGAGACTCTCGATCTTTGGAGCAAAGGCGAAAAAAAGATAGCGATCCTGGGAGATATGCTGGAACTCGGAGATGCTGCCCACGACTTTCATCAGGATCTTGGACGACTTTCAGCTAATACAGGGGTTGATCTTCTGATCTTCGTAGGCGAATTTGCGGATACTGTTTCCAAAACTGCCCAAAAGGCCGGCATTTCGCAAAAGGCTATTCGTACTTTCCCCAATACGGAGGATTTGCTTTCCTGGATAGAATCAGCCGCCCTTGACTGCATGCCTTCTCCGGCAACCATACTTATAAAGGGATCACGGGCCATAGGCCTTGAGAGAGCAGTAGATGCCCTTATCAGGCATATGGGAAAGGAATAGGCCAATGCTCTTTCATCTGCTATATCCCCTCCACGATATGTGGCCTGTATTCAATGTCTTTCGCTATATCACATTCAGGACAATATATGCGGCTGTTACCGCCCTCTCAATAATATTGTTTTTCGGGCCTTGGTTCATGAGACGCATGTGTGCAATGCAGATGGGCCAGATCATCAGGGATGACGGACCGGCAAGGCATCATGCAAAAGCCGGTACACCAAGCATGGGGGGCATATTGATCATTGGGTCCATCCTGGTTGCTACACTACTGTGGGCGGACCTCAGGAATCTTTATGTGTGGATAAGCATTTTAATCCTTGTCTGTTACGGCACAATAGGCCTTGCAGACGACCTGCTGAAGATCAGAAAACAGAACAGTATCGGCCTGTCCGGCAGATGGAAGCTCGTCTGGCAGATAGTCTTTGTACTTTTAGCCGCGTGGATAATTGCCGCACATGGTAAGTGGGATACCCATCTTAGCATCCCGTTTTTTAAGAACTTTCAGCCTGATCTCGGAATCATATACGGTGTTTTCGCCCTGTTTGTGGTCGTCGGGACCTCTAATGCGGTTAATTTGACCGACGGTCTGGACGGACTTGCTACCGGCCCTTTCATAATAGCTGCATCAGTCTACGCCCTGTTTACATATCTGGCCGGTCACTCGACTCTTGCCCAATATCTCCAGATTCCTTCGGTTCCCGGCGCAGGGGAGCTTGCAGTGTTTTGTGGCGCAATGGTAGGGGCCGGTTTGGGTTTCCTCTGGTATAATACCTATCCTGCTGAGATCTTCATGGGAGATGTAGGTTCCCTTTCTGTAGGCGGTGCCCTGGGAACAGTAGCCGTTCTCTCAAAACAGGAAATGTTGCTTGTAATTGTAGGTGGAGTCTTCGTAGTTGAGGCATTATCCGTAATTCTTCAGGTCTTTTACTTCAAAACAACAGGAGGCAAGAGGATCTTTCGTATGGCTCCCATCCATCACCACCTTGAGCTTAAGGGATGGAAAGAGCCAAAGGTCATTGTGAGATTCTGGATAATTTCTATATTGCTGGGGCTGGTAGCAATCAGTACGCTCAAGCTAAGATAACGAATTTGGTGATTTGGTGATTTAGTGATTTGGTAATTTGGTGATTGAAGTGTCTGTATTTGTCCGTGTGTGTCTGTGTGTGTCTGTGGCTAATGAATTACTGGTTTGGTGATTGAGTGGAACTGAAGGGCAAAAAAGTAACAATACTGGGCACGGGGG
>JAGGRV010000437.1 GCA_021159445.1 Deltaproteobacteria bacterium
TGCTTTGAAACCTGAAAAAGGCTGTTGGCTGTCAGGGGGGAAAGTGAATAATTACACCCCTGAGTATAGAAATTTGCCACCCGCTCGCTGTGCTCGCTCGACACACACAGACGAACACAGACAAAAGACCTTATCCACTGGTGAACACACCAGCGGATAAATTGTCGATGCTCCTTGAGCGCGTATTGTTTTTGCCCTGCCATGTCGGCAGGGCAAAATATCTGTGTGTCTGTGGCTATAAATGTATTTTCACGGTACTCCCAAAAATGGTGCATTATAGAATTTAATGCTGGATGCCGAAACTAGAAATTAGAAACTACTTTTGATTTGTAGTAAAGGATGCCAAAAATACCTTAAGTTTTTCACGAAAGGAGGATGCTATGAACAAACTGTTTAAAATTATGGTCATTATCGCCTGCTTCAATTTTCTGCCATTTCTTTTTTCCTCTTGCACCCATGCAAGGCCACCTAAACCAGGACCAAATTTTGTCTGGGTATCTCCTCACCCACTACCAAGTGGAGTGATTATGCCCGGTCATTGGAAATACACCGGGCCGGTGCATCCAGGAAAGACATGGGTGCCAGGACACCATAGGCCGGACGGGACCTGGAGGCCGGGTCATTGGAAAAACCTGGCTCCCCCAAAACCAGGTAAAATATGGGCACCAGGACATCACGGCCCGCGGGGAAGGTGGATACCGGGGCACTGGAGATAAACAAAGGAAAAGCGCTGTCAGGGGCTGAAAAGATCTATAAAAACCCCTAATTAGGTTGCTTTGCGCGGCAAAAACACTCGATAGGAGGTTAAGATGAGCCGTTTTTTCAAAAAAGCTTTTTTATTATTAATGCTGACAGTTTTGGTTCCGGATGGGGTTGTTTTTTCTGGAGAAGTCATTCAAACGCAAGAAAGCGTCACCTGGGAGGGTATTGAGGCGGATCTGACCAGCCTCAGGATTAGCAAAAACATTGTTACAATAAAAGTCAAGCTGAGAAATACTGGGTCTGAAGAACAGGGTGTGAAAATTCCCTACGATGCATGTTTCATTATGGATGAAACAAACCAGAAAAAATATTATCCCCTTAAAGATTCTGATGGTCTTTATATTGCGGGCCCTATGGCTGACGAACAAAGAGGAGGGAGATTCTGGTTTGGTGTTCAGGCGGGGAAAGCCAGGGGCCTGTGGATAAAATTTCCTGAGCCAACTGACCGGCCTGAAACCATTACGATCTCTCTTGCGGGAATCTTCCCGTTTGAAGAGATCCCGTTAAAAAAGTAAGGAATGGTTTATGAGTACCCGGAAACCTTTAATTCTGTTGGCATTGATGTGTTTTTTCTTGCCTTTTCTCTGTGCGGCCCAAGAGGAAGAGGTTCTTATTCCTCCCGAAGCTCACCAGAAGGCTGTTGAGACCTTACAAGCCCTCGGACCAGAAAGAGGATCAAAGAAGATCGATTATTCCATGGTGAGCATTATTGGCGTTATCAAAGGAATAGAAACGCAGAGTACGGCGATCGAGACAGCAATAAAGGACCTTGGAGCGAAAGAAACAGAGACGGAAATTCAGATCGAACTTTCTGGCGATGTTTTGTTTGATTTTGACAAACGGGATATTCGTTCTGATGCCGAGGCCACGCTAAAAAAGGTTGGAGACATCATTACGGCTTACAAAAGCCCGCAGGTTATTATAGCAGGTCATACTGATTCAAAGGGGTCGGAAGCCTATAATCAGCAGCTTTCAGAAAAAAGATCTGAATCAGTGAAAAAGTGGCTTTCAGAAAACGCAGGAATCAGCGCAGGCACCATGAAAACAATTGGTTATGGCGAAACCAGACCAGTGGCATCAAATGCCAATTCAGACGGGTCTGATAATCCACAGGGGCGGCAGAAGAACAGAAGGGTTGAGATACTAATAAAGAAAAAATAAAAACAGATATGATTTCGCAATTCAGCATTATCTATAAAGGGATGCATCTCTGGTTTTTTGAGCGGAATCATGTTTCAGGGTTTTTGCAGTATAATCAATCCGGATTTATGCCAACATAATGGCCGTTGCATTTCTACCGGTCAGGCCTTCCCTCCTGTAGGAGAAATAGTCTTCGGAGCATGCTGTACATATGCGGCTAAGCTCTATCTGTTCAGAAGGCAGTCCTGCGGATTTGAGCTGCCAACGGGTTATGGCCCAAAAATCGAAATGGGCCGGAGCAGTTTGAAAATCATAGAGAGTCCTTGGGAGTAAATTTTTCCAATCCTTAAATTCCGCACAACACGGCCCCAGAGATGGGCTGACAGATGCCCAGAGATCCTGCGGACGGGAAGAGTAAGTCTTGGCCATCTTTCTCACTGCCTTAATAAGGATGCCTGAAACACTTCCTTTCCACCCGCAATGTATATTGGCTATTGCCCTCTTTTCCGGGTCATAGAGAACCACGGCCTGGCAATCGGCATGTTGTATTAACAGGGCCACATCTCGCACATCAGTCAATAAGCCATCAACACCAGCAAGGCTTTCCTCCTGAACAGGTCCTTCCACTACTGCGAGTCGTCTACCGTGAATCTGCCCGGAACTGATCAATTCCCCGGCATCGAGCAGTGTGCGGACGATTTGCCGGTTTTCCTCTACGGCCTCACGGTCATCGCCGACGTTCAGCCCTATGTTGAGATCATTATAAGGCGGCAGACTCACGCCGCCCCACCTAGTGAAACTTACGCAACGCAAACCATCGGCCTGGCCATCCGGGAGGTATGGTAGCATAGGCCTCTGAACCCTTGAACGGTTACCACAGGAATTACGCAAGGCCCGCTCCACGACATTTGATCAAACTTAATTTTTCATCTTTCTCCAACAATTCTACCCTGCCAAGCCCAAAACATTCGGTCACCCATACGTTTGTGTGAAGGTGATTGCTTATGGAGTTTGTGGACCAGTGACTTTCTCCGCCTGCCAGCACTGCCGGAAGCAGCATCTGATCGGAAAGGTATTTGTCGCATGCCGCGCTACTATCCAAAAATGCCAATAGTCCGGAAACCGCTTCATCAGCAACTTTCTCAGCAGGCTTGCCTTTTGCGCCCAGTCCGGTAAAGCCACCATATCTCCCCCGTCCGGATATCCAGCAGAACAAGAGGCTGCCTGGACACGTGGCAGATCCCTCTATTTCTTCTATCTTAACCTTTATTCCTCTGCCCTCCAAAACAGATCTTGCTTGTGCGGACTGCCTTTTCCTGACGTGGTCAGGCAATCGGGCCGTGGCAGAAATAGCCTTGGCGCTGACTTTTTCTTCTCTTTGGGAAGCAGGCTTCGGCCTTCCGGCACGAATATTCCGGATTTCAATGGCCTGTCCGGTGATCATGGAAAGTGCCAGTGAACTCCTCAGAATTTGGCCTCCACCCTCTCCATAGGAACCGTCGATAATAATCATGTTTTTTACCGTGAGAATAGCTCATAGCTCATTGGGGTATACCTCATTACCTGGTTGCCAAGCTCACTATACCATATTCGAAACCGGATTTGCTCGTGCAAATTTTTCGACCTTGTGCGGTTAAAAAACCATGAACCAATATGTCCTGTAAATATTCGATAAACCCGTTGCAGGGGCGAATCTGTGTGTTCGCCCGTTGTTTGGGCAGACACGCAGGTCTGCCCCTACTTGACTGTGCAAGGGTAAAGAGATATGGGTAGTTCATTCTTATGGACCGTTTGAATATTATCACCATTGATGGACCGGCCGGCGCCGGCAAGAGTACTGTCAGTAAAGAGCTGGCAAGGCGTCTGGGGTATACGTATCTCGACACAGGCGCCATGTACAGGGCAGTGGCATGGGCTGCCAGGCAAAAAGGGGTGGATGTAGGAGACGAAAAGGCCCTTTCAGAGCTATGTAATGACCTAAAGCTTGGATTCCAGGGTGACCGAGTCCTGGTGAACGGAGAGGATGTCTCGTCTTTTATTCGCACTCCGGAAATGGACGGGCTTTCTTCTGCGGTTTCCAGGGTTGCCGTGGTGAGGGAATATCTGACCGGAATGCAGAGGGAGCTTGGCAGACAGGGTCGATTGGTGGCAGAGGGCAGGGATATGGGCACAGTTGTCTTCCCCCAGGCTGCTCATAAATTTTTTCTCACGGCCTCTGCCGGGGAACGGGCCAAACGACGGAAGATGCAGATGGAAAATCAGGGAGAAGAGGTGGCATACGAAGAGATACTGGCCCAAATTGAGGCCAGGGACCTGGCGGATTCAACGCGCGCTATCGCGCCTTTGCAGGCCTCCCCTGATTGTATTATAATTGATTCCTCTGATTTGACCGTGGAAGATGTCCTTGAAAAAGTAGTAACCGAAATCTAATGGACTAATGAACATCGAACATCGAACGTCCAACATCGAATGTCGAATGGGAAAAGATAAAGAAACAGACTTATGATCTGGAAGAAAGGCTGCTTTCCTCTGTATCAAAACGGCTTAAAAGAAACAAAAATAGCCGTTGAATGTTCGGTATTGGATATTAGTTTTTCATTCGACGTTGGACGTTCGATGTTCGACATTCATCTTTTAATGTAACCTCTGAACCTTCACACTTGATCAATGCCGGCCAGCTTCCACTCTGAGTTGCCAACCGGGCGGGCAAAGGTCCACTTTTCGGCAAACTTGACCGGCTCGGTCTGGCTGCCTTCAATCACCGTGTCTGTGGATTCATCCACAGTATAGTCGAGGAGATTGGCAGTAAAGAAGACAGTCAGGTATTCTTCGCTTTTGCCGACACCGGCATCTTCTATTTCCACTTTTCTAATTGCGATATTTTCCAGCCGGTTAATCTGGCCTTTTTGTTTCATCTCCTGAAAATGTTTCATATACTCTGCTGACAACTCAGGCCCCAAAAGGTGTTCTATCGTGGAGATATCACGGCGCATCCAGCCGGCCTGCACCTTGAAGAATACGTCTTGGGCAAATTCCTTGAATTTTTCCTCGTCAAAGCTCCGGTCTGACATCCGTATCATGTTGAGAGCCTCTGATACAGTGTCAGGCGGCGGGGCATCTATCCCGGCCGGCGAGCCTCCCGGCATAGGTCCTACATGCCGACTTGGGGGCGGAGGAACAGGAGGTGTTTGACGGGCATGAGTCCCGCCAGATCCGAATGATCCCGGAGAACTATGAGACATTGAGGAAGCTTTTGGGCGCATAAAGCGTTTGTACAGGAAGTATAGCAGACCGCCAATCAGTATGATTTCAAAAAGGCCGATGCCGCTCCCGCCAACACCACCCCCCATGGCATGGCCCATGCCGCCAAAGAGCATGCTGCCGAGAAAACCACCAAGCAGGCCTCCGCCAAGACCTCGCATAAAACTGCTGGAGCCTCTTTGGGCCGAGTTTGTTCTGGATCTGGGGGCCGTGGTTTGTCTGGTAGGACTGGTCTTCATGGGCCTGGAATATAACCGGCTCCCGCCAAAGGATCGTCCGCCGCCCCTGGCCCTTGCGTCCGCGATATCAATAAAGCTTTCTGAAACAAAGGCAAAGACAAATATGAAAAATAGTGTGGTAGATATTACCTTAAGCACGTTATGTTTTCCTCCAGCATTTTTTGCAACAATAAAGCGTCTATTGCAGCGCTTCCATCGTCAGTATTATCGAAATATATAAAAGTTTCAATACCCCATTCCCTGATTGTACTCAGCCACTTGCTGAGTATTTCTTCTCCATAGAGGCCGTGATACAGTTCGTGGGCGCCGTGCAGACGCACATAGGCAAAGTCTGCTGTAATCTCCAGACTCATGGGGTGGCGACCGGCAGTGTCACTAACTACCCAGGCCACATTCCGCTTACTCAATATATCCCAGACCTGAGGCCCGTGCCAGGATGGATGCCTGGCCTCCAGCGAGATCCTTGTATCCGACGGTTGCATTGCCAGAAATTTTGTAAGAAGATCTCTGTCGAACTTTAGAGACGGGGGGAGTTGAAATAGTGCCGCGCCCATCTTGTCTTTGAGTGGCTTTATATCGTTCCAGAATCTGTCGATGGAATCCTGTGAAACATCCAGTCGTCTGATATGTGTAAAAAAACGTGGTGCCTTAACTGCCCATAAGAAATCGGGTGGAGTACGCCTGTACCAGCCCTCCCATGTGCTTTGGGGAAAAGAGCGATAGAAGGATGCGTTCAGCTCTACAGTGAGGAGTTTGGTTGAGTAGGTCTCAAGATATTTTTTTTTGGGTGTCCCGGGAGGATAGAGTCTTTTAACAAAGCTT
The DNA here is from genome assembly GCA_021159445.1 of Deltaproteobacteria bacterium. Taxonomy (GTDB): domain Bacteria; phylum Desulfobacterota; class Dissulfuribacteria; order Dissulfuribacterales; family UBA3076; genus UBA3076. The sequence continues at coordinate 6,225 of JAGGRV010000437.1, forward strand.
TCATAATTCCAGCCGCTGGTGCCTATGTGGATGTCAGACATTGTCACATGCCTATTTTTTTTCTGGACATTGTTCCAAGATGATCTTTGTAAGCTCATCAAGCCTGAAGGGTTTGTTTAAAATGGCATCAATGCCTGCTTCAGTCAGGTCTTTTGACTCGTACTCTGCGCCCCATCCGGTAACCAAGACAACCGGCAGACCGGCTTTTTTATTTTTTGCCTTTGCCGCAACATCCCAGCCACTTATCACCGGCATACCCAGGTCTGTAATTACCAGATCAAAATTTTCTTTATCCAGATAGTCCAGTGCCTGTTGTCCATCTGTTACTCCGATTATCTTGTGTCCTAAGCCCTCAAGCATTGTTGCCAACAAATCCACTATCTGCTTTTCGTCATCAATAGCAAGAATTTTCAGGGATTGCGTTTCAGATCTTTCTGCAGTTGGATCTTCGCTAGCCTCTTGCGTTCCGGAAATGGGCAAAGAAATCGTGAAAGTGGTGCCTTTACCCTCCTTGCTGTCAACAGTGAGGGTACCTCCTGCTTGTACTATGAGCCCGAATGAAACGCTGAGTCCCAGACCGGAGCTACCAATATCCTTAGTGGTAAAGTAAGGATCAAAGACCCTTTTTTTACTATCTTTAGACATGCCGATTCCGTTATCTTCAATTTGTAGTACTACATTGGAATCCTTTTCGCAGGATCGCATGGTTATGGTACCACCTTCGGGCATGGCATCTACTGAGTTAAAAATCAGGTTTGTCAAGATTTCTCGCAATTCCGACGGATGCATTGACACAGGCCCTGTGTCTTGAAGCTCAAGCTTTGTGTTGATGAAAATCCCGTTTTTTTCACATTCATCTTTCCACTTTGGTTTTGTCAAATCTATTGCATCCTTGATTACTGCGATTATGTTTGAGATTCGATTTTTAGCCTCAAGTTTTTGACGAAAACCTGTACCGGCTTCAGGATGTTCAATATTCTGTTCCATGGTGGATTCAGACCTCATCTTTCACAGGTCATTTGCCCTTTCACCAGGTATTCATTGGCCTGCCTGATCATGTTTGGATTGCAGAAGAGCTACTTTTTACATCGGCATGGAGAGTTGATTTCTATAATATTGGTTATTAGATTATCAATTATCGAAATTATGCTGTCATTAATTTCTTTCGGAAAATAGCCATATGAAAGAAAAATTTTTCGAATTTCTCAAAAACCATCCGTCACTTCAGCATCTGACTCATTCAGAGCGTCTGGATCTGGCCCGTTCTATCGAGCAGGAATATCTGGTTGGAGTCCTCTCCGGCATTATCCACGATGTTGAAGAAATCATTGAGATTGATTCAGGACTTGAAGAAAAGAAGATCCTTGAGATTGCTGCGGAAAAGATCGCAAATATTCTTAAGGCCGAAGCCGCATCCATACGGCTCTTTGATCCCGAATCCTTGAGCATGGCCTGCCTCGGCACACACCAGATTCCTGAGGCAGTATGTAAAATTGCCATCCCTCTTGAGGATTCCATCTCAGGAAGGGTGGTCCGGGAAAACAAAAGCATCGCTATATCGAGCCTCCTTGAAGATCCTCACTTCAAGAACAAAGGCATCGTGAAAGATAAAGGATTTCATTCCCTCTTGGCAGTCCCTCTTCAGGTTCCAAAGTTTTTAGGTTCGGAAGGAGACGTTCTTGGCTCCCTTCAAATTTATTACAAGGAGGATAACCGGAAGTTTGATCCATTTGAGATCATTCATGCCGAACTCCTGGCCCGCCGCGTAACCTATGTCCTGGCCAAAAGGAAGATCCTGGCCTTACAGAGGCTGAATGCGCACAAGGAGAAGATAGTAGACAGGATTTTTGTTAAGTTGAGTAACCGGGAAGGGATCAAGTTGAAGGACCTATTCATGGACCTGATCCCCAAGCTTGAGCCATATCTGCAGGTCAAGAGCTGTTCTCTGTTTTCAGTATCCAAGGATCAGAAGTTGATTCGTGTTGAGGCAGGTTATCCTATTGACAAAATGTATCACCGATTGGGCTATACCTTTACAGTGAGCCACCACCCGTATTTCCAAATCGCGATCCACGGGGCACCGGAGTACGGAGACCAGCAGTTTGAGCGGATCGATCATGCCTATCTATTGATCAAAGATCCTGAAAAAAGTCGGTTAACCAGCCCAGGTATGCGGGAATTTGTTGAGAAGCATCACATTTATTCCATCCTGATAATCCCTCTCAAGGTCAACGGGATTACTCGTTATCTGATGACCTTTTATGCTATGGATCAGAAGTCGTCCTTTATGAACGAAGAGATTGATCTGCTGACCTTTTTTGGAAAAGAAGTCATGAAGGCCTTGCGGTTAGAGCTTTTGGACGACATCCTGCACGATTTCAAAAATCCGGCGATTGCTATCACGGGATTTGCCTCCAGGGCCAGGAATCTGCTGGAATCAGAAGACCTTGAGGGGATACGGAACAAGTTGCTCAACTACCTGGACATCATCCTTAAGGAAACGGTCCGTATGCAGGACATGGCCATGGCCATGAGATTGGAAGGCCGGGAAGAGGTTTTGGATCTCGGCGAGATCGCCGGAGAGCGGTTCCTCCTCAACGAGGAAGCCATTCGGCAATCATGGCGCAAATATATCCGGATAGAGCCCCCGGAAATTGAAACAGAGATATTGGTCTATTGCTCGCGTTTCGGTCTGGAACGAGTACTGGACAATCTTATGAACAACGCTGTCAATGCCATTCCTAAACAGGGAGGCACTCTGTCTATGCGCTGTTATATAGAGGGAATCATGGCCTGTCTCGAGATCAGAAATACAGGAGAGATACCAGAGGAAAAAATTGATCAGGTCAAAAGAGGTGAAGTAAGGGGCCGTGGCTTAAATATCATTTATAGGTTTGTGCAGGGCAACCACGGAAGGATCTATATCCGGACTGAGGACGGTCAGACCGTAGTCATTGTCAAGCTCCCGCTTTTTCAGCAAAAAAAGCGCTGAACTCACGAAGTAAATCGTGGATTTTAACCAGTTAAATTAATCAGACTCACCCAGACGTTTTTCCCCGCCGACATGGTGGGCAAAAAGTGACTATAAGGCCATTTGCCTGTTCAGCAGATGGCCTAAGTCTGTATCTGCCTGTGTCGAGTGAGCACAGCGAGCGGGTGGCAAAATACCCAGTCATGACTGTTTGAGTTTAAGGCCCGGCTCCTCCCGGATAAAAATCTCAACCGGATTCTCACGTTTTTTCTTTGGTAGATCAATTCCCTGTTTTCGAAGCTCTGTAACGATTTTCGAGACCTGAGCTTTGCTGATACCGAGTTCGTCTGCGATTTCAACTGCGGTCATAGTTGAGTAGTTCTTGTAGATATGGCGAACATCATCTACTGTATAAGGCCTGCTTTTAGTTCTTGTCATAATTCATTATCCTTTCCCAAGTTTTTTATCTATGAATTGAGGTATTGCTGTAAATAATCGCACATTGGCCGGAGAAAAACAAGGCCCATCAAGTTATTATTCAACAAGATAAAATTAGTATAACAGAAACGAATGTTTTTGCACCAATACAAAAGCAAAAATTCCGCAGATATTTTTTTTGGGGGTTTACAGGTGTTATATTTATGCCGTACGAAATTGTTTTGAAAGATGAACATCGAACATCGAACATCGAACGTCCAACGTCGAATGAAAAACGAATATCTAAACATTCAACGGCTATTTCTGTATACTCGAGCAGCCTTTCTTCCAGGTCATAAGTCTGTTTCTTATTTTTCCACATTCAACATTCGATGTTGGACGTTCGATGTTCGATGTTCATTAGGTCATCCGGTGAAAAAATAACTTAGCGCTTATGACCCCTGACCCTTTGACCCTTATTTTTTCCGAAATAACACATGGCCATTTTCATCCATGTCTATCAGAATATTGTCTCCCTCTTTGAAGGTCCCTTCGAGGATTTTAAGGGCCAGCGGATTCTCAATGTAGCGCTGAATGGCCCTCTTGAGAGGACGGGCCCCGTAAGTAAGGTCATAGCCTACGTCGGCTATCCAGGTCTTTGCCCCTTTGCTCACGTCAATTTCGTAATTATGCTCCTGTAGACGGTTCTTGAGATAGCTGAGCTGGATATCCACAATACCTTGCAGGTGCTCCTTGCTGAGTGAGTGAAAAATGATCATGTCGTCCACACGGTTCAGAAACTCGGGTTTGAAGCGGAGACGAAGGGCGTCCATCATCCTGTGCTCTATCTCCTCCGGGTCCTTGATTTCCTGAATCAGGTCGGTACCTATATTGGAAGTCATGATAGTTATGGTGTTGCGGAAATCTACAGTACGCCCCTTGCCGTCAGTAAGCCTTCCATCGTCCAGGATCTGAAGCAGTATATTGAATACGTCCGGATGGGCCTTTTCTATTTCGTCAAAAAGAATAACAGAATAGGGCTTGCGCCGTACTGCCTCTGTGAGATAACCTCCTTCTTCATATCCTACATAGCCCGGAGGCGCACCGATTAACCTGGCGACGGAGTGTCTTTCCATGTATTCGCTCATGTCCATACGAATTATGGCCTGCTCCGTATCGAACATAAATTCAGCCAGGGTCCTGGCCAGCTCTGTTTTTCCAACACCTGTGGGTCCGAGAAAGATAAAGGAGCCAATGGGTCGCGCACGGTCCTGCAGACCGGCTCTGGCCCTGCGGACTGCGTTTGATACCGCCTGTATGGCCTTTTCCTGGCCAACTACCCTCTGGCTCAGGCGATCTTCCATGTGGACCAATTTTTCTTTCTCTCCCTCAAGAAGTTTGCTGACCGGTATCCCTGTCCACTTGGATATGATGTCCGCAATGTCGTCAGCGTCCACTTCCTCTTTGAGCATACTGGTGCCATCCTTCTGAAGCTCCTTTATACGGTCCTGCTCCTCTTTCAGTTCCTTTTCAAGCTTTGGGATTTCTCCATATAGGATCTCAGCTACCTTGTTCAGGTCACCCTCACGCTGGAATCTTTCTGCGTTGATCCTGAGCTGGTCTATACGTTCCTTGATATCACGGATTTTTTGAATAATTCCCTTTTCCTGCTGCCAGCGGGCCTTGAGCGCATCGCTCTGCTCTTTGAGGTCGGCAAGATCCTGTTTGATCTTCTCTAATCTTTCCATGGATGCCGGATCAGTTTCCTTTTTCAGGGCCTCTTGTTCTATCTCAAGCTGCATGCTCCGGCGCTCCAGTTCGTCAATGTCCGCTGGAAGGCTATCTATTTCGATTCTCAGCTTTGCTGCCGACTCGTCTATAAGATCAATGGCCTTGTCCGGGAGAAAACGATCAGTGATATAGCGTTGAGACAGGGTAGATGCAGCAACTATGGCTGAATCCTTTATCCGAACTCCGTGGTGCACCTCGTATTTTTCTTTCAGCCCGCGGAGTATGGCAATGGTGTCTTCAACACTGGACTCATTCACCATCACTGGCTGAAAGCGTCTTTCGAGCGCAGTATCCTTTTCAATGTACTTGCGGTATTCGTCTATTGTGGTGGCACCGATACAGTGGAGATCTCCCCTGGCAAGGGCAGGTTTCAGCATGTTCGAGGCATCCATAGATCCCTGGGCTGCTCCGGCGCCCACCATGGTGTGGATTTCATCTATGAACAGGATGACCTCGCCCTGCCGTTCTGCTACTTCCTTGAGGACTGCCTTCAGCCGTTCTTCAAATTCACCCCGGAACTTGGCCCCTGCGATCAAGGCCCCCATATCCAGAGCAATAATGCGCCGGTCCCTCAGTGTCTCAGGAATATCGCCGGAGACTATTCGTTGGGCCAGACCTTCTACTATCGCAGTCTTACCAACGCCGGGCTCACCTATGAGGACAGGATTATTTTTGGTCCTTCGTGACAGTACCTGCAGGACCCTGCGAATTTCATCGTCGCGGCCTATTACCGGGTCCAGCTTCCCGGATCTTGCAAAAGAGGTGAGGTCTATTCCGTACTTTTCAAGTGCTTGATACTTTTCCTCAGGGTTAGGATCGGTTATTCTCTGGCTACCCCTTATGGATACCAAGGCCTGCAGGAAGGTATCCTTATTGACCCCATGGCCTATTAATGCCTGGCCGGCCTTTGTGTGGGACGCGTCGAGGATGGCAAGAACCAGGTGTTCCTGGCTGACATACTCATCCTTCATTTTATCCGCAATGGCAAATGCCTTTTCCAGTATCTGGTTCAGCGTGGACGACATATAGACCTGCAGACCCGCTCCGCTTACTTGAGGGAGATTGTTTACAGCCTCATCCACTTCGGCTTCAATGGCCTGGATTTCAACCCCCATTTTCCTCAGAACCGATGGCACAATTCCCTCAGGCTGGCCCAGCAGCAGCTTTAGCAGATGTTCGGGTTCGATTTGCTGATGCCCTTTGCTTTGGGCTAAACTCTGTGCCCCTTGCATGGCCTCTTGTGATTTCATTGTGAATTTTTCAAGTTGCATAATTATATAATTCCTTAGAATTTGATAAGTTAAATGTATTAAGGAACGTACAATAAATAACTTGAACAAATTAACGTCTTTTTT
>JAGGRV010000188.1 GCA_021159445.1 Deltaproteobacteria bacterium
TGCGTATTCCCAACGGATTATGCTTTGAAACCTGAAAAAGGCTGTTGGCTGTCATGGGGGAAAGTGAATAATTACCTCTCTGTTGAAGAGTGACAAGGTACGGTCACTCCGTGATCATATACCCGGACTCTCCACCAGGTCTACCGAAACCAGTCTTGATACCCCTTTATCCTCCATGGTAACTCCATAAAGGACATCCGCAATCTCCATCACCTTCTGGCTATGAGTAATAAGTACTACCTGGGACTGCTCTGATATCTTTTTTATGAAACGGTTAAATCGTACAATATTGGCTTCATCCAGCGCGGCATCCACTTCATCCAGCAGACAGAAAGGACCGGGCTTTATAAAATAGATGGCAAGAATCAGCGCCATTGCAGCCAATGCCTTCTCCCCTCCTGAAAGGAGATTCAGATACTGGATTCTTTTTCCGGGAAGCTGTATCAAATAGTCTATCCCCGAATCCAGTATATCGTCAGTCGATGTCAAACCCAGTTTAGCAGTCCCTCCTTCAAAGAGTGAAGGGAAGACCCTGGAAAGGCTCTCGTTCACTGAGTCCAGTGCCTCTTTAAATCTGGTCCTGCAGGTACGATTGATCCTGCCTATGGCCTGTTCGAGGTCTTCGATTGAGCTGATAAGGTCGTCTTTCTGGGAATTAAGATAGTTCCATCTGTCCTCAAGCTCTTTGTATTCTTCAACAGCGGCAAGGTTCACAGACCCAAGGCGATCTACCTTGCGGGTTATCTCACTAATCCGCTCCTTTGCCTCATCAGGAGAAAATGGAGAAATACGCCATTTATCACAGAATTCTTCTATGTCGGCCCGGTGGCGATCCATAGCTGTTTTTTTCAGATACACAAGGCCCTGTTCCACTTCGGAAAGGGCAAGCTCATTTTGATGAACCTGCTCTTCAATAGCCCTGAGCCGGGTCTGCAAATCATTGATCTTTCCTTGCAATCCGGCAACAGCCTGCCGGGTGTGATCATATTTTGTTTCGACTTCTTCCAGATGCCTTTTTTCAATCAGGACATTGTTCTCTTTGGCCTCAACTCTCAACCGCACATCTTTAAGGTATCCTGCCCTGTTCTCAAGTTGGACTGCCAGGCTTTGCTTTTCTACCAGCATCGTTTCCCGATCCCGGACTATCTGGTCCTTTCTATCAGCAAGCCTTCCAAGCTCCTGTTCCCTTTCCTGAAGCTGAGTCTGAACGCGGACCATTTTTATTCTATATTCCTCAAGGGCCTTTCTCCTGCGGGAAAGCACCTGTTCCTGCTGTCTCAAGGCATCCTCACGGCCCTTTATCTGCCCATCAGCTTCAATCCTGGCTGAAACGGCAACTTCAACAGCTTCTTCCAACCCTTCAAGGGACACCTCTACATCAAGTATTTCCTCTTCGGCCTCTTCAATCTCCAAATCTATGCGTTGTGACCTCTCTTTTTGGGCCTCAATTTCTACGTGTAAACTGTCTACTGCCTGTTTATGACCAGCCAGGTCTTCAAGAATCCGGCTCTTTTTCTTATTGACTTCCTTGAGTTTGGTCTCAGCCTTTAAGAGCTCTTTGCTTATTTTATCTTCCTCACTACGGATCTGTATTGAAGATTCATGAAATTCATTTTCACGTACAGTTAATCCTGAAATCTCAGCCTTTCTTGCAAGTATCCCTGAAGATGCATTGTCTTTGTCCCCAAAGACCAGTTCACCCCATGGAGTGAGGATCTCACCATCCATGGTGATGTAAAAAAGGGCTTTATTGTCAGTATTGCGCAGTTTAAAAGCAGTCTTCAAATCCGGCGCCACCTTCCAATGGGTCAGGATACCGGCCACGACCTTGTCAACAGGATGTCTTGCACTGACAAACTCAAGAAGGGTGTCATCCTTTTTTTCTTCCACCTTACAGCGGTCATTACCGGGTATAATCAGACTTGCTCTTCCCGCCGGCTGGTCCTTAAGAAAGGACATGGCCCTATCACATGCCTCCATGTCAGGAACTACCAAAGCCTGAATTCCGTGTCCAAGGGCGATCTCTACTAAATGTTCCAAGCCCGGCTCTACTTCCAGAAAATCAGCAAGTACCCCCAATGTGGAAACATCGGAGCTGAGCAATTTATTAGTGGCCCTGCTGAAGCCCTCACCCGATGCATCAATAGTCTTCAGTGCATTAAGCCTGGCCCTGCATGATGCCAGTTCCGAGTCTGCCTTATGCCTTTTTTCCACAGTGGCTGAAAGACTGCCTCTCAAATTAGAAACAATACCTTCAATACCTTTTTCATCATGAGACAAGGAATCCAATTCAGTCCGGGTTTCCTCTATCTTCTCCTCATGCCTTTTTAGATCACCTTGCAGACCCTTTACATGCTCTGATATACCCTGCAGCTCATTCCGCCTCTGGTCCAAACGGCGCCTGAGTCTATCCTCCCGGTCCCTCAAGCCATTGCGCTTACTGTCCAGCCTCGCGTGCCTGGCTGCCGCATCAACGAGCTGCACCTTCACTGCCTCTAAAGATTCCCTCACCTGATCCCTGGCTGCCTCTGATTCCTCTATCCATTTTTCCCGGTCGGACACCTCAACCAGGTATGATGACTCCTCTGTCTTGAGGGTCTTGATATCTTTCTGAAGCCCTTCACTGCTGCGCTCTATCAATTCCCCTTTTTCTTCAAGTTCCAGCAGGGTCTTCTCGGCGGATTGCAACCTGTTTTCTTCCTTAATTAAGGACTTTTCATGCTGCGAGGCCTCTTCCCTGAGCTCCTGAAGGCTGTTTTCCGCATCAGTCAGGCCCTTACGAATCGCAGCCAAGGCCTCTTCCGCCTCGAGGACTTCCAGTTCGAGCCTTTCCCGATCTGTAACATTTTTAGAAAGCTCTGCCTGTACACCGGACAGGTCGGCAGAGAGACTATTTTTCTCTTTTTCCAGATCCGTCCTTCGTCCCAACTCAGCAAACCACGCATGGGCGAGGAGTGCCTGATCCAGTTGATCCTGTTCTCTCCGCAGCTTCAGGTAGCGCTCGGTTCTCTTTGCCTGCTTGGAGAGAAATTTGCGTTGACGTTCCACTTCGACCAGGAGGTCTTCCAGCCTCTCAAGGTTTTGTTTTGTCTGAACCATGCGGCGTTCGGCCTCGCTACGCTTGGCCCTGAACCTGGAGATACCCGCCACTTCCTCAATCAAGAGACGGCGATCTCCCGGTAGCATGTCAACAAAAGTACTGACCTGACCCTGATCAAAAATGGAGTATGCCTTGGCGCCAACCCCTGTATCCATAAAAAGGTAGTGGATGTCCTTCAGTCTGCAACTCTTGCCGTTAATACGATATTCAGTGTTCCCGGATCTATAGATACGACGCATTATTTCGATCTCAGGGGTATTTTCATACCCCGGTGGGACAAAAGAACCTCTGTTTTCCACGACCAAACGGACCTCAGCCAGGTTTGTTTGCCTGTCATTATTTCCGTTGTAAAGTACGTCGTCCATTCTTTTGGCCCTAAGCATGCTGGGACTCTGCTCCCCCAGTACCCACCTGATGGCGTCAACAATGTTGGACTTGCCGCACCCATTGGGCCCGACGATGCAGATAACACCTTGAGTGAATGACAGTTTTGTACGCGCAGGAAAGGATTTGAAGCCGAAAAGTGTCAAAGAATTAAGTCGCACGAGCTATCTGTACCGGATATCTTTCAATCTTAGTTCAAGTTGCTTTCGCCCTTGCCATACATTGATACAAGGCATGCAGGCAAGCTCAAGCTCCTCCCATGGAAGACCTACTTTATCTCCTTGTCCCCATCCCACCAGATCCATTTTTTCTCTCATGTACCCATTTTTCAAACCGGTCCGGGATGTGAGAGAGAGTTTTAAGTGGCCGTTTCCAACAACTCTTGACTGACGGACGGAGAAATCCCGAACTGCAAACAGAGGGGCCGGATAACCCGCACCAAAGGGCTCCAGATGTCCATAGAACCGGGAAAAACCCGGATCAATGAGTTCATCAATACCGGCAGTGCAATCAACCATAAGCCTGGGAGAGATGTCGTTTTGCTCCAGAACCGAGGCCACGACTTTTTGAAAGTCCGTGCAGAACCCTTCTACTGAATCGGATGGCAACCGCATCCCGGCAGCAGCCCTGTGTCCGCCAAAGGAACTAAGGTGGCCGGAGCAGGCACAAAGAGACTCGTAGAGATTGATTCCTTCAGGACTGCGGCCCGAACCATGGGCCTCATCTCCGTCCAGCGCAAGAAGAATTACGGGCCTGTGAAATTGTTCTACCAGTCTGGATGCAACTATACCTATAATGCCTATTTTCCATGCAGGGCTCGCCAAGACATAGGCAGACTGCTTTTCAAGGGATCGGATTTTATCTAATGCCTCATTAAATATATGCTTTTCTTCCACCTGGCGATCCTGATTGAGCAGGTGTAATTCATTGGCAAGCTTCTTCGCCTCTGACTCATCATCTGTAACGAGTAACCTGAAAGCTTTATCCGCATGAGCCATCCGCCCTGCGGCATTTATTCGTGGACCGATGCGGAAGGCAATATCCGTGGAGGTAATACCGGAATCCAGGGAACATACCGCCTTCAATGCCTTGATCCCCGGCCTGTCGGATCTATCAAGTACCTCAAGTCCCGCCCGGACCAGTATGCGATTGTCCCCTAAAAGCGGCACTACATCCGCCACAGTCCCCATGGCTACAAAATCTAGATATTCTTTGAGATTGGGCTCCTTACCATCTTTCCAGTGCCCAAGCTTACGCAGACGATGTCTTAATGCCATGACAAGATTAAAGGCCACACCTACACCGGCAAGTTCTTTGAAAGCAAAAACGCAATCAGAACGCTTGGGATCCAGCACTGCCAGGGCCTCGGGAAGGGAATCAGGGGGTTCGTGGTGGTCGGTGATAATGACATCCATCCCAAGTTCCCCTGCCAGGGCGACTTCTTCATTATCCGATATGCCGCAATCAACTGTAATCAGAAGCTTGCAGCCTCCGGATGCGAGATTCCTTAATCCTTCCGCACTAAGTCCATAGCCCTCGTGCTCCCGGTGGGGAATATAGGGTGTCACCTTTAGTCCAAGCCCTTTAAGAAATCCAGAGACTAGGGCTGTGGAGGTTACACCGTCGACATCATAATCACCGAACACGCCCACATGTTCCCTCTGAGCCACTGCCTTGACCAGCCGGTCAACAGCCCTGTCCATGTCCTTCATTTTCCAGGGATCGCTGAGAGATTTAAGCGCAGGGCTGAGGTGTTGAGCAACGGCCTCCGGCGTACTTATCCCACGCTGATACAGAAACTTGGCAATAATGTCCGGGATCCCTGACTTCCGGGCAAGTTCCTCAATTGCCAACGTATTCAGGGGGGCAAAATCCCACGGCTGTTCGAGGATCACAGAGCTCATGATCAGGAGCCTAATCAGGCCTCAGGGGACTGTCAATTTGTTCTGTACAATGTGAGCGTTCACAGGGCACCGCATCTGCTTTGTTGTCGGGCACTTGAAGTACAGGAAGTACGTCTGCGTACCCGTACGCCTCGCATCTGCAACACCCTGTAAACGCTCACAGTTCCGTAGGTTGCGGTAAAATGGGCGTTGTAATCCCGTGAACGGTTACTGTACAATTAAGGCTCTGTTCCGGTTTATACGGGTTAGGTGTTTAGTACCTTCAGCCTTCAGCCTTCAGCCTAACGACCTGGGGGCAAAGGCACCGGGATCAATTTTTGGGAAGATGGGATTTTCCATCTCAAGCCTTTGTAACCTGCATGCCGTGAGCTCAGGCCTGTCACCACCATTCCTGTAAAGGTTTGCCAATATCCAGAACCGTTCCAGATCTTCAAAAAAGAATTCCTTCATGCGGTCTACAAAATGACCGTTAGAGATTACAAAAGGAATATCGCTGTTCATGGACTGGAGCACTTCTCTTGCTGCCTGGCTGACTATCCGTTTTGCAAGTTGGTCATCTTGTCTGTTGGCTTTGAGATCAGAGGCCATGGCTCCCAGCTCTCTGATGGCCTCGTGGGAGTGTTTGTACATCCATGATACAGAGCCGTATATCCACTTGTCGAAAGTCCCCTTGTCGCCCCAGGATGATGGAGTGATAAATACCTCCTGATTTCTGGGATAACGGGCCAGGTAAGCACTGGGGGTGATCAGCTCCGTCTCATTCTGATTGTAGTAGAGTTTTTTTAGCAAATAGTAGAGAAAGTCAGTACCCTCGTACCAGTGATGGCCAAATAGCTCTGCGTCGTACATGGCAACTACCAAAGGTTTTTTCCAGAACCAGTTCTTTATGTACTGGAAGCGGAAATTCCTGGACTCAACGAAGTGCTGGGCGTGCTTGGCTGCCTTTTCAAGTGCCCATGCCCTGACATAGGGCTCTTTGTAATCGCTGCTTCGGCTGGTAATGCGATTGTACTTCAAAGGGCCGCCTCTGATATGAAACTCCAGATAGTCAGGATCGCCGGGATAACCTTCATCACCACTCCAGACCTGTCTTCCTGTCTCAGGATCTCTGGCAAAGGCGGCGACATTGCTCCCTTTGAGATATACCGGTGCGTGGGTGCCAAAAGCAGCAGGGGAATCTGCATGCAAGACTGCATGGGTTTCAGTAAAAAAGTAATGAAGGCCGGCCTCTTCCAGGAAATTTTCTATACCCGGCACATAAGCACATTCAGGCAACCATATGCCCATGGGTTCCCTGCCAAAAACGTCTCTGTAATCAAGGACTGCGGTCTGAATCTGTCCCCTGACAGATTCAGGAAATGCTGTAAAGAAGGGTAGAAAGGCATGGGTGGCTCCACAGGTGGAGATCTCGATGTAGCCCTCGTCCTGAAACTTTTTTAATGCCTTGGTGAGGTCCCCATCGTATCTCATAAAGCAGTCTCTTACTTCCAAGAAACGGTTGAGATGCATCCAGGCGGTTTCATGATAACCATGGGCCTCTCGCCCTGTCCGGTCCACTTCCGCCCTGGCAAGGCTTATGTGGGCCTCCATGTATTTTAGGAACTCTTCCTGGAGCAGGGGGCATCTCATCATATTTGTAAGTGTCGGTGAGATATCCATTGAAATGCGGAAATCCACCCCTTCTGATTTCAAACGTTCAAAGGTCAGAATCAGGGGGACATATGTCTCTCGAATCGCCTCGTGGAACCACTCTTCAGGAAAGCCCATGGGCTGCCATATGCCGGACATGCCGTATACTACTCTCCGTCTGAAGTATGGCAGATGTGCGTGCAAGTGGAGAAGCTCAAGTCCTATTGAGTGCTTAGCTGACCCCAGGACAGACTTGAGTTCACGTTGGGTAGGATGTTCAATTCTTAAGTCAACTTCTTTGTATGATACCGGATTACCTCCTGGGGATACCCTGATTGTCTGTACCGAGTTTGACACATCAGTGAGGGACTTAATCTTCCCTTGATCTGAGATGGCAACAAGCTGTATTCTGTAAACTTTGTCCGGCGCGGTTGGAAGGTACCAGTTGTCCGAAAAACCCAGATGTACTTCCACGTCCATGTAATGATGCAGGCCTCCTGCCCAATCATGAAATACCCTGATATACGTGCGTACTTTTCCGGGGTCGCCCCCTGAAAGGGCATCAAGACGTTTTGACAGCCTTTCCCTGTCAAGGTGCCAGTAAGTGAAAATTCGTCCTTCATCAATGGGCAATAAAATGATTTGATCCGGCTTTGCAATAACGCCGGCTATATTGGATGTGATAACAGCAGGGCTTAGATCCTTCTCCCCCTCTTTTTTTGGTCTTATTATCAGGGCAGCCTGATAGGCGCTTCCATACTTGATATCTGAAAACAGCCAGTTTGTACTTTGGAATATAGGATGGGGTTCGAGTTGGTTGAGCTGTATGCAGATATCTATGTCCTTCCAATCCAGCCCTTTAGGAGCCAGCAATTCTTTTTCTACTTTCTTCCAGCATTCATCTGGTATATTCCACCACGCCCTGAGCTGTGCAGTGTCTCCTTCCCAGATCTCCCGTTTTAGTTCCATAAAGGGAAAAGAAGGACCTATCTCAAAATTCAGAAAAGCCAATTCCCGGACGACCTCCGGCAGTTTAAAAACGAGCCTGAACAAGGTCTTAAGAATTTGGTGATTTGGTGGAGGGATTTTTTCTATATCCGTTTTAGGTGCTATTATCAGAGAGACCTCTTTTAAGGCCCCAAGGACTGTGGCGTGGTTGGAGAGGCCTGTATGGAGCCATTCCTGTTCTCCAAGCCCTGTAGACGGCTCCGGCCATCTAATTACGTGCAGAAAAATATCTATATCCTTTTCCCAATCAAGCCCTGACGATATCTCTACCTCTCGCTGCACATGCTCCCAGTCAATATCCATCCATTTCAGGTGATGACGCCTCTCGTTTTCCGAGATCAGAATTACCTTGGGCGTGTAATGAAAAGATGTGGAAAGGTGCAACTGGTAGCGCTTTTTCTTAATAAACCTGAGCTGGAGAGGGCCATCAGCGTCCAGATGAAACTCAGTGGATAGGAGGTGTGAGACCTTCTTCTCCAGGATTGGTAATTCTTTTGTCTTCTTTCTGACCTCTATAAACAGGTCTTCTTCGGCTGTATTTACCTGTTTTGAAAGTTTCTCATTCCATATCACCCGGATGAGGTTTCCGGCAACTTCCGCCGTCACATTCGATGTTGAAAAGGTCTTACAGAATATGCTGGAGGTAAAGAGAGGTTCTAATTGTAAAGCAGCCACGGCAGCTCCTTTTGAATATAGTAATCGTTCAAAGGTTCAGGGTTCACCCATAAAAGGTCTCCATGGCCCTGAATCCGGGGGAGGAGTTGAGAAGCTAAGTCCTTCCCTTCGAACAGGATGTAATAACTCTAATTTATAGGCATGAAGACCAATAGAGGCATCAGGCAATGGGGCTTCGGCACCGTATTTGATGTCACCCATCAGGGGACATCCCATAGCAGCACACTGTACCCTCAGTTGATGCGAACGTCCGGTTTCCGGTTTGAGTTCAAGTAAATAAATACCCTCCTTGGCCTCAAGCAACGTCCAGGAAGTCTGAGCAAATTTTCCTCCGGTCTCTGTAGAGCCGGAAGATATTACCCTTACGATGTTTTTTGCATTGTTTTTTTTGATTATGTGCTCAAGCACCCCGTGCTCAGATGGTGGTTTTTTTTCAGTCAAGGCCAGGTAAGTCTTGGACATCCTATGTGTCCGGAGTTGGTCGGAAAGCCGGGAAGCGGCTTTTGATGTAACGGCAAAGCAGACTACCCCTGAGACAGGACGGTCAAGTCTATGAACTACTCCGAGAAAGACATTGCCAGGCTTGCTCCTGGTCTTTTTCAGATACATCTTGCCCCAATCCAGCAGTGACATGTCTTTACTGGAATCAGGGACGGTTGGAACACATGCAGGTTTTGAAAGTGCCAGGAGGTGGTTGTCCTCGCACAAGACCCTTACATGCCCTAAGCGTCCTAATTTTAAGCCTTGAATAGCAGTGTTCTTCGTATCATACACCTTTTAACCTTGAACCCTGAACGGTTACTCTTTTTTATTCATTATTATATGAGTATCAGGTTAAGGGATAAGATCATTTGGATAGTCAATCAGCCTCCAGATCAATAATAATGGAAGAGACAAAACGACCGTCAATTGGTATGTCATCTGGTAAATCCCTCCATTCTTCGTAAAGTGTCATTAAAGATTCCTTCACAATTGAATCAAGTCTTTCGCGCGTAAGGCCTGCCTGCTCAGCAACAGGTTGCAAGGCCTCTACGCAATGTTTGACTGTCTCTAATGGGAGTTCAGGAGCCAGGCTAGATGGGAACCACGTGCTTCTCAAGTAGTTGAGTTTCCCCGCCGGCACAGGATAAACCTTCAATTCTCCACCTAATGTCTTTTGGGCAAGGGCGGTCAAAAGGGCCTGGGGTAAAATAAGCTCATTCGGATGGCCTAAGTTGGTTGATCTCCAGGAAATCTCTCTGGCCCAATTCCCATGTTGAGGTAAGATGTGGGCCATAAGGCGTGTCCATTTATCTACAGTGGTTATAATATTTTCCACAGCGATGAGGTCTGTCATGTCACAAAATGGGCGGTACTTGCTAAGGACTGGGTCCCATAACAGGGGACTCTTAAATAATAGTCCCCTTAGGGCGTCTGCCCATGCTTCAGGCAGGTGTAAGAAATCTTTGGATATCCGGCCGGAGTCCACTAGGCTACGGGCCTTTGCAGCCAATCTCCTGATTATGGTATTAGCAAACCTTATTATGTCTTCTAATACACCGGATTTCAGGACGTCCTTTGGGGACCTATGTTCTGCCTTCGCCGCAGCTTCCAAGCCCAGATTAAGAAAGGCCGCCACCTTAAAAAGTGAATTGCGTAATGCATCAGGGTCATCGAGGTCAATTTCGTCCACCATAAGGACCTTGTTTGCAGCGCCTGCCCATTCCTGGACAACTCGTTCCATGGCTTTTGTGCCTGACAGTTCTTCTATAGCAGTTCGAAGGACCGGATATTCTCCCATATATAGAGTAGGCACAAAGGCCGGTAGCAGAATATCAAACCCTTTTTCTTCTTCGAAGTAGGCAATTTCAACTTTTCTAATATGATTACCACGCAGAGGGGCGTAAATATCAAGGGCGTCATAATAATCCGGAAGGCCCCAATCTCCTATTCTGGAACGCCGAAGATGAAAGGATTTTTCCAGATTTTTCGCCTCAGTCTCTCCGAGGATGGTCTCAAATACATCCCTGTAGAGACCAGGCGACACCTCCAGCATCTTCATGAGAAAACGTCCCCAGATTGGCTGCAATGCCTCTTTTTTAAAAAATACGAAATATACATTATCCAAAGTAAAATTCGGGAGTACATCCTTGGCTTCCTGTATATCCATATCATCAGGCCTTTTGTAGATCTGGAGAAAGGGTCTCAAAATGGCAGGAAGAAGTGTCTCATCTTTTTTCATCAGCCATTGTAACCATGATGCCATCGCCTTTTCACCGATTTCAAAGAGGAGTAATATCCATGTTGCTATTTTCTCAGGCCTAAGTTCAGCCTTATGCCACCAGTCCAGATCGAACACGAACTGTAACTGTTCCTCATTTGCCAAATTCAAAATGTGAACAGCATCCTGAGGCCCAATTGCCTTAACAGTCCAGAACAATTCCTCAACCGGCAGTCCTTGCACAAGGGCCATGCTATCCTGAGAAAGAAGTATTATTTCTTGACGCCTTTCCCATGGAGTCATTAAGACCACAGATGCCTGTTCAGCAAGAGGCAGCTCATTCATAAGTGCTTCGGCCTCAGCCTCCGGCAAGGTTAAAAGTGAATCGGGTTTAAGGATACTCAAGTCTTAATTCCTTTTTACCGATAGAATAGTAGTATGAGTTCAATGACAATAATCATATCGGACAAGTCCCACAAGCAGGATTTTATTTTACTGATAATTGATGAATTGAGAAATTCAAGGTATTTATTACGTTGAAAAATCCAATCTGCGGCGCACGATACAATAAATGCTGAATGTTGAATTTTGAATTAAGGTATATATCTTTTAAATCTTCTTCCACAATTCAGCATTCACAATTCACAATTCAACATTGTCTATAAAGGGATGCATCTTGGGCTTTTTGAGCGGAATCATGTTCAGACTTTTTGCAGTGTAATCATTTATTGATTTTAATTTCTCAATCCCTAAATTTTTTCATTATTAAGGAAAATAGAAAATTATGGAAAATATTCAGGTTTTAGAACGTCTTTTGTATAGCTGCTTTCAAAACAGCAAGATTGGACATCTTGTAAAGGGCATTGTTCATAACTTAAACGGTCCTATACAGATCCTATCCATGCAAATTGAAATATTTAAAATGGATATCGCAAAAGATCTGAAGGTCGTTGAATCCACCCTTGCCCTCAGCCTGCCAGATACTGCCGCCAACCAGTTGAAGGAATTTGCGGACAATCTGCAGAGGAGAACAGAACGACTCTCGCAGATGGAAGATGTGCTGGCTCGTATGGAAAACATGGTCAATGTAATTACCAATAGAAGCCAAGATGGGGAAGACGGGCAAAGGCCTTCAATTCTGAATCAAGTACTTGAAGAAGAACTGGATTTCTGGAATGCAGATCTCTTTTTCAAGCATCAGGTGGAAAAACAGTTGGCTTTGCCCACTATCCCGACCTTGATTATAATTAATGAAGGATACCTTCGTGATTTGATTGACTGCTTGTTAGATGCTTGCATAAAACAAGTGCAAGAAACCAAAGAACGTGATCTAAAAATAACATTGCGCCAAAAAGATGAGTCTGTGTGGTCTTTAGAATTTGAACATACAGGAAATGCTTTCCCGTCTGACTGGGATCAAGATATCAGCAGATATTCGTCGGAAATAAACGAGTACACGCAGAAGACCTCTGACTATCTTTTTCTTGTCCTGGCTCTTAATCTAGCGAAGGTCAGGGTAGAACAAATTGGAGGAACTTTGGAAATAGAACCACAAAAGGCTTCTTGTCTTATACCAAATAAAAAATAAAGGGGACGCACAACGGGACTTTCCCACAGTGCGTAATGACGTAATCAGGCGGACCAAAGCACCATCTGTACGCCTGCGCCATAGGCCATCCCAAACCATGTAAAATTTTGCTGCATACTCGCTTGTAAAATTGCTTAGGAACGGGAGATAAATAAGTTGAACAAAAATTAATAGGATTTTTTGTTGTATTC
>JAGGRV010000105.1 GCA_021159445.1 Deltaproteobacteria bacterium
ATACAACAAAAAATCCTGTTAATTTTTGTTCAACTTATTTATCTTCCGTTCCTTATTATGATTCCGGTTTGTTAAAACCGGATGACTATAGGGTTAGATTTTGGTTAAAATAACAGGATAGTAAAAAACTTTGCGTCCTCTGCGTCTCGAACGAGCGCAGCGAGTGGGTGGTGAACTATTACGAAATTCCTGATGCACCCTTTCCGTGCCGAATAATCTCCCCTTGAACCATGTAAACGACCTCTTCGGCAATGTTGGTGGCATGGTCTGCTATGCGCTCAAGGTGACGGCACATCAGGAGCAGGTTGATCAGATAACCCACGCGATCAGTATGTTCACGTATGGCTTGTTTTATCACGTCATAGGCCTGGTCTTTCATATCATCTATTTCATCATCCAATTTAAGGACATCCAGCGCCAGGACATCGTCCATGTTCACAAGGGCATCCAGACTCTTCTTGAGCATGGATGCCGTCTTCTCTGCCATCAAAGAATAATCAAAGGGGATATCGAGCCGCTTGCGTTTGGCAATGATCTTTACCCGTTCTGCGATGTTCACTGCCTCATCGGCGACCCTCTCCAGATCGTTGTTGATCTTGATCACAGCAATAAGAAACCGCAGGTCCACGGCAACCGGCTGATGCAGTGCAAGAATCTTCAGGCAGTCTTCTTCCACCTCTATCTCGAATTCATCTATTTCGTAGTCACTCCTGATGATCTTTTCTGCAAGATTCGCATCTCTTAACTCAAGGGCCTGGATAACCATGCGGACACGCTCCTCAACCATGGCTCCCAGGGAGAGGATCCTCTTTTTCAGTTTCTCTAATTCTTTTTGTAGGCGTATAGGCATGGCACCCCCTCACTATCCGAAACGGCCGGTGATGTAATCCTCTGTCTGTTGGAGCTTAGGTTTTGTAAAAAGCGTTTCGGTATCATCCACTTCTATAAGTTTTCCCAGATAAAAAAAGGCTGTGACGTCAGATACACGTGCAGCTTGCTGCATATTGTGCGTTACAATTATGATTGTATATGATTTTTTCAACTGATGGATCAGTTCCTCGATCTTCTGGGTAGCGATTGGATCCAGGGCGGATGCCGGCTCATCCATAAGTACCACTTCAGGCTCCACTGCCAGGGCCCTGGCAATACAGAGGCGTTGTTGCTGTCCGCCCGAAAGACCGAGGGCTGAGTCATGAATCCTGTCTTTGACTTCATCCCACAAGGCCGCTGACTGAAGACTCTTTTCTACTCGGTCTGCAATGTAGGCCTTATCTTTTATGCCGTTTACTCTCAGACCGTATGCCACATTTTCAAAAATGCTTTTTGGAAAAGGATTGGGTTTTTGAAATACCATGCCGACGTTGCGACGAAGTGTGACCACATCCACACTTGGATCGTTAATGTTCTGATTATCCAATATGATCTGCCCTTCCACCCGGCTGATAGGAATCAGATCATTCATCCGGTTCAGGCAACGCAATAAAGTGCTCTTGCCACAACCTGAAGGGCCGATGAAGGCAGTTACCTGATTTGCGTACATGTCCAGGGAGATGTCCTGAAGGGCCTTAAAGTCACCGTAATAGAAATTTAAATTTTTTATTTTAATTTTTAAAGAATGTTCCATTATGAATCACATCCGTCTCTGGAGCCTGGCCCGGTAGATAATGGCAATAAGATTCAGGCCAAATACGAGGACAATCAGCACAAGGGAAGTTCCATACTGGAGATGCCGTGTGGCTTCGATCTCTGTTCCAGCCGTGGCCAGGACATAGATATGATAGGGCAGGGCCATAATTTCATCAAAAACAGAAGTCGGCAGAGAAGGTGTATAGAACACGGCTGCTGTAAACATGATGGGCGCAGTCTCCCCTGCGGCCCGGCTGATCCCCAGGATGGCACCGGTAAGGATGCCGGGCAAAGCAGCCGGCAGTACCACCTTATAGATGGTTTGCCACTTGGTGGCGCCCAGTCCCAGAGACGCCTCCCGATAGGTGTCCGGAACGGACCTCAGGGCCTCCTCGGAAGACCCGATAATTACAGGCAAGGTGAGTACTCCCAGCGTCAGGGAACCGGCAAGGATACTCACTCCCATTTTTAACCATACTACGAAGAAGGCAAGACCAAAGAGACCAAAGACCACTGAAGGCACACCGGCAAGGTTGTTGATCCCTATACGGATAGCGCGGAGCAGCCGGCCTGGACGGGCATATTCATTAAGATAGATGGCAGAGGCAACTCCGATGGGAAGGGCCACCAGAATGGCACCCAGACTCAGGCAGAGAGTCCCGACGATACAGGGCAGAATTCCGCCTTTAGTCATTGAATCCATTGGCGGCTGCGTGAGAAATGTCCAGTTGATGGCCCGCCACCCTCTTGCCACAAGAAAATAGACAACGATAAGCAATGCGATCCCATTGATGGCAGCCGAGAGCCTGAAAAGCCCGAAAATTGCGACCTGGGCCAGTTTGCGACGCCGTAGAAGACTTGATTTATTCATGGGTTCAAAGGTTCAAGGTTCAGGGTTACAAAGTTGCAGCTCCAACCTGCCTGTATTTGTTGGATATGTGTTCGGATACAAGGTTAAAGAGCAGGGTGAAAGCAAATAATACAACGCCCGTGGCGAACAGGGCGTAATAGTGATCGCTCCGGAAAGGGGCCTCTGCCATTTCCGCTGCAATGCTGGCAGGCATGGGCCGGACCGGATCAAAAATTGAAGACGGCAACTGGGCCGATCCACCGGCAATCATAAGTACTACCATGGTCTCACCAATAGCCCTCGACATGCCCAGAATGATGGCAGTCGAGATACCTGAGAGAGACGCTGGAAGGATTACCCTGGCGATGGTCTCCCATTGGGTAGCTCCCAGGGCCAGAGAGGCCTCTTTGAGTTCTATGGGTACGCTATAAATGGCATCTTCTGAGATGCTGCAAATGGTCGGAACGGACATGAATGCCAGCATGAGTGACGCATTAAAAAGATTTAAACCTGTAGGGATATCAAGGATTTCCTGAAGGAAGGGAGCAACTATTACCATGCCGAAGAAACCAATGACAACAGAAGGAAGGGCTGCCAGAAGTTCCACAATAGGTTTAACCCATTCCCGGAGCCGGGCAGAGGCAGACTCTGCAAGATAGAGAGCGGTCATCACCCCCAGCGGGATGGAAATAACAGCGGACATAGCAGTAACAGTCAAGGATGCCACGATCAGCGGGAAGATACCGAAATCCGGGGGATCATCAGTGGGGTACCAGTACCGTCCAAACAGGAAATCGTAAACAGAAACCTCGCTGAAGATAGGAAGGCCTTCCCAAAACAGAAAAACGACAATTAAGGTTAATATTGTTATGGAAGTCAGTGCCACAAAGAAAAAAAAGAGTCTGATCGCCCCTTCTCTTCTTTGGCGGCTTTTTCCGGTTTGTTGATTTTTTCTCATTCTGTTTTGAGCCAAATTGAGCAATTAGCCTTTAGCGGTTAATTTGCTGCTGTTTTCCAAATAGGTTACTAAGGAACGTACAATAAATAACTTGAACAAATTAATGTCTTTTTTGCCGTCTTCTTCGTTGCTCGTCGATCACATAACCCGTTATGCTCGCTCCTCGCGCCTTGAATACAACAAAAAATCCTGTTAATTTTTGTTCAACTTATTTATCTCCCGTTCCTAATACGTGATGAACCATTTTCCAAAGCTAAACGCTAATGGCTAACAGCTAATCGCTCAAACTTGGTTAATACAAAGGCACATAACTCGCGTCGCGCACGTATTTCTGCCCCTTTTCCGGGTTCAAAACAAAGTTAATAAAGTTGAGCGTATCTCCCTTTGGCCAGCCTCTTGTGAACATATAAAGAGGTCTGCTCACAGGATATGTCCCATTCAGGGTCGTTTCTTCGGATCCCGTGATCTGGTTTACCATTAATGCCTTTATGCCCTTATCCAGATATCCAAGGCTGATGTAACCAATAGCGTTTTTGTTTTTTGAAACGGCCTGCGCAATAGCTCCGTTGGAGGCCTGAAGGAGGGCCCCCGGGAAAACCCTTTCCTTTTTCATGACTTTCTTATGCCAGACCTCGTAAGTCCCGGAGGATGTGTCTCGGGAAATGACCACTATCGGCCTGTCGGGTCCGCCCAATTCTTTCCAGTTTTTGTTTTCTCCTTTATAAATAGCCTTAAGCTGATCCATGGTCAGATTTGTCACAGAGTTGCTGGGATGGACCACTGGAACAATACAGTCATAGGCAACGGCAAAAGGCACTGGATATGCCCCTTTTTCCACAGCAAGACTTACTTCCTTTGGCTTTATGAATCGGGAGCTGTCCGCAATATCAGTGCTTCCATCAATAAGGGCCTTGATACCATTACCGGACCCGCCACCCGAAATAGAGATCTTCACATCCGGATTTTGCTTCATGTAGGCTTCCGCCACTTTTTGTGCAATCGGTAAGACCGTTGTGGAACCTTTGATTACCAGATTTCCTGCCAATACTACGGTTGATGTAAAAGAAAAAACCAATGTCAGTGCAAAAATAGCGATACGTTTCAATTTCATCTCCTTGTCCTCCGCATAACATAATTTTGAAATAATCTGAAATAAGATGTTATGGAATCGATTTGATGGCATTATTGTCTCTGATTGTTAGGTTTTGGTTAGAGAAAAATTAAAATTGGATGAAATTGCAACTGATAGGAAATCCCCCCGAGAACACTGTCAGCCCGCAGAGACTCTTTCTTCAACACTGATCAGCTCTCTATTTTTTTCCAAGTCGGGGGTTCCGTTCAACTCGCCGTTCGACGGCGTAAACGTCTATGAGAAGGGATTCTTGCGCCCCGGGAGACGGCAATTTAAAATTTGTATCCTACACTCAATGTCAGATCTATGCCTTTCTTGAATTCCAGAAAGGTCTCGTCTCCCTGGGTTATCTTTACTGAATCATCCAGCAGATTCTGGACCTTGAATGTGAGGGTATATTTTTTCAGAAACTTCTGTATGCATACAAGGTCAAGCTGATTGAAGGGCTGCTGATACTGGTCAGGCTGCCCGAATATTCCCACGCCTCGTATTCTTTTGCCAAAGGTGTTGTAAAGAAGAGTGATATTGGTGCCGCTGTCAGGATTGTCATAACCAATCTGAACATTAATGACATATGATGACTGTCCCTGGAGTGCCCTCTTTCCTGTAGTGAGAATACCCTTATCCTTGATATTCACTTCAGAGTCAATCAATGCAAAATTGCCTCCGAGGTGAACGTATGAGAGCCAGTCAGAGATAAAACCAAGCCCCTTGCTGAACTCCATTTCACCTCCAATAATGGTTGCGTCATCAGCATTCATAAATGACAAAAACGGCCTGTTACTTGTGGCCTTGTAAGTCTGCTCAATGGGGTCGCTGATGGTCTTGTAGAAAAAGGCAAGCGAGACATGATCCGGCGTGGCAAAATACCATTCCCACCTTAAATCGTAGTTTTTCAGTTTTGATGCCTTAAGATCAGGGTTTCCAATGATACGTTCTGAGGTGAGCGGATCTATATATATTGAATTGGACAACTCCAGGAAGTCAGGATATGTCATGGTCTTGCTGTATGCCGCCCTTATCTGCATATCGTCACTTATCTTGAATGTTGTACCTATGCTGGGGTATGATGCATTGATTTTAATGCGGGAATTTATTGGAGTGGGGCTGAGCAGTTTGTATGATGTTACCTGTTCATCAAGTTTTTCAAATCTGTTACCTCCCTGTATTCTGAACCACTCAAAGGGAGATATGTTCGCTGATAAATACCAGGCATTGATATCAAGCTTACCTGAATAGGTATCATTGTAGTATGTCTGATTGCGCATTATGTAGTACTGTTCTACATTTTCCGGCGCGAATATGGTGTCTATATCTTCCCGCAAAAGATCTCTGGGCACACGCCCTGTGGAATCAAAAGTATAGCGGTCTACGGAATATATGCGGTCTTTTGTGTCCTTCTGCCACCCTGCTTTTAAATTGCCCTCCACATATTTTTCAAACGGGAATGTAAGGTCCACCTTGTATTCATGGCCCTTGTCTTTGAGATTTGTGTACTCATGGGTGAGATTCTGCCCTGGAATGTTTACCAGCTCGTAATACCCCCCTCCAGGCTCACTGTCTCTTTCAATAAACCAGTAGGTATATGATCTGGTGTCAGGCATCTCCATTTTGGCAGTGGTAAGC
Source organism: Deltaproteobacteria bacterium (assembly GCA_021159445.1). Taxonomy (GTDB): domain Bacteria; phylum Desulfobacterota; class Dissulfuribacteria; order Dissulfuribacterales; family UBA3076; genus UBA3076. The sequence goes on from JAGGRV010000105.1 coordinate 6,193, forward strand.
ACAACATTCCAGTCAAGTATCATGCGGGTCAGGAGATCTATATTATGTTTTCCTGAAAACTGATTAAAGAGCAGATCCCTTGGTTGCCACATGAGGCTTGTGGTGCGGATGCGGTTGGAGTTTTCATCAGTACCGTTAAACAGTTGAGTCCTGTCGGTTACGGTTCTTGTGTAAAGACCGGTATACTTAAGGGCATGTTTATCCCTGTAATTTATTCCGGCACCCTGGAAACCTGCCATTTCTACAGTATTGACAGTGTTGGAATAGATACCGCCGTTATTCAGGATCAGGCCCGCATCGGAAGCGCTGTATATATTCCTTGTGACATCAACCAGGTTCCACTTGTTCTCATACATGCCTGATGTGGTGAACCCCAGCTTAAAGTCATTGATTTTATGATTATATCCAAGATTAAGGGAATATTTTCCGCCGGGAGGAAGGGTCTTGTCATGTGTATCTGAATTGTTGTCGAATTTCAGGGCATATTCCTTTAATTCTTTATAGTCATAAATATCCTTTACAGGAAATGGCTGATCCCTTGTCCCGTCGTCAAAACCTGTCCAGTCGTGGGAGCCGCCGTCATAACTGAGGCCGTCTTTGAATGTTGACCTGCTGTTATATTTCATCTCAAGACTCATGTTTGCAAAGGGCGCATCCGGGATATCCCTAGCGTTCAGTATTAGTGCGCCTCCGGCAAACGAGGCGGGGAAATCCGGCGTGAAACTCTTTTTCACAAGGAGACTCTCAAGGACCCCTGTGGGAAATATGTCAAGTGGAATGACCCTTTTGGTTGGCTCAGGGCTTGGAAGCAGGGCGTTGTTCAGGAGTGTTACTGAATACCTGCCGCCAAGACCCCTGATATAGACATACTTGCCATCAACAACAGTGATACCGGTAACCCTTTTCACTGCCGCGGCCGCTGTGGAATCTCCTGTCCTCTTGAACTCCTCGGAGCCTATTGCATCCACTATATCAGCCACATTTTTTTCTTCGAAAAGCATGGCTGCAATGCTTCCCTTAACGCTTGGTGCGAGCACAACAAAATCCTTCAACTCAAAACCGCTGGGACTGAGTTCCCATATTCTCTCTATAGTCTCATGAGCCACAACGATCTTATCAAGGGTACGGCTGTTGAAGTCAGGATGAATAACAGAAAGGGAATAGGTTCCCTGGGGGAGATCCAGGATACAGACGCCATCCTTATCTGTAAGGCATTCAACTGGTGAACCCTTCACAAAAATTCTGGCTTTTTCTATAGGGGTGCCACCTTCTGCAGAGATTATCTGCAGCTTAAGCTTACCCATCTGTTCCGAAGTTTTTTCTTCATTGTCAGAAGACGCCGTTTGCGATTCCAGCTTTTTATATTGAGAAGGAAGTTCGGCATCTACAAGAAGCACACCACCGTTTATTGAAAAGAAGTAAACTGATTCCTCGTCACTAAAGATACGGACTGTCTTCTTCCAGGTATCTGACCCTCTCGTGACCCTGATGGTGTGCTCACCTGCAGGGGCCTTGATCACCACAAAACCTTCACTGTTTGTGTGATAAGTCCTGCCGGTATCATCTGCAATCTCAACATTATGGATGGGTGCCCCACCCTCGAAGACATATATTGAAACCTGGCCTGTGCCTGAAGTTTCCGCCAATGCCAGATCAGTGGTCAGGTCCGGTAAAAACGAAAGGCTAATTACAACAGCAGCCAGCATGCAGTAGAGAAGACCTGATAACAGTCCATTGTATCTGAAGAGATGGCTGAATGATGAACCCCCCCCTTTTTTTTTCAAAATATTCTGTCTTTTCATGTAAAACCTATCCAATCAGCACTGGTCAGGCTCTCTTCTGCATTTCTCAATCATCTCCCTCAACCCCGTAGCCTTCTGAAAGACTTCCCTCTGTGATATCTGTTTGAGATATTTCTCAGCCTGATCATAATTTCCGGTAAAAAACAGCGCATAGGCATAGGCATATCGGATGTTGTCATCATCAAGCAGACCTGTTCTTGACAGAACAAGCCTCATGTTGGCAACCATCTCAAACGCCTTCATGTCCAGCAGGATGGCCAGCTTCTGTTTTATCTTGGCCTTCTGATCAGGCACACGCGAATTGAGATACAGGGCATGGAAATATCGCCGGTTGCGGCGGTACAGCTCAGCAGCATCCCTGGCATAGCCGGGATTCATAAAGCTGAGCCTTTCAAATAGACCCGCTGCAGTTATGAAGTGGCGCTTTTTTACATACAGATTAGCGAGGGCGACAATTACCCTCTTATTGTAAGGATAGACAAGCCTTGCCCTTTCAAGGAAAATAATGGCTTTATCCACCTGTTTTGTACCCATGAGGGCATTAGCAACAGCGATATAGTCATCAACAGATGGAGTGCCCTTTGCCAGATAATGTTCCGCAGCCTCAGCAGCCCTGCGGTAGAGTTGCAATTGCAGAAAATAGTAGAATCTCTGCCTGACAAAGACAGGTTCGTCAGGAAAGATTTCTGAAGCAGCTTCAAGTGTATTGAATGTCTCTGGATATCTTTTCAGACGCCAGAAGCACTCAGCCTTGAGAAGCAGCAGCTTGGGATCAGAGAGAAGGGTGCTTCCGGAATGATTTATGAATTCTATGGCATTTTCATACTGATTTAGTTTGAAATAGAGATTTGAAAGATAGACATATACACTGGAGTCAGTCTGACCGTGGTTTACGGATTTGCGGAAACTGTCCACTGCTGCCTGGTAGTGGCCGAGTCTGGCCTCAGCCATGCCTCGAATGGTATAATAGGTTATGAAGTCTATGTCTTCATTTGACAGATCCACATTGTCCAGTACCTTGACAGCCCTGTCATAGTGACCGTCACTGCAGAGACGCACTGCTACTGCGATATAGTCTAACTTTGACTCATCCTCTTTTTTTTCAGCAGCATAGGCCAAAGCTGCAGCAAACATACATAATATAATAAAGACAAGAGCAGTATCCCTTAACACACTGTATTTACTCATGATGACTTCAGCCTGAAGGATATCTTCTGTTTTGCCCACACCTTCACGGCACGTCCCTTGTACATACCTGGGTCAAACTTCCACTGCAGAATGACATTTCGGGCTACTTCATCAAAGACTCCTGGAGGTTCAGCATCCAGGAGCTGGGCCCGTTTCACGTTACCATGTTCGTCTATCAGAAGATTGAATGTGACATATCCTGTTATGCCCGCGGCCCTTGCTCTGCGTGGATACTCAGGGGTAATCGTTCTGGATGGAACAGGAGGGTTGTCCACTGAATCACTGGTCATTATCATGTTGTTGTCAAAGCTGTCCTTGAGTGAATCTTCCATGCCGCGGGAAAATTCAGTGTCAATATCAATTTCCGGTATATTGATATCAACGCCTGATATCGCGGAATTCAGGATGGGAGGAGGGGCGATCTTCCTGATCTTGGTCTTTTTATGCTTCCTGACCTTTTTCCTGACTTTTTTGCGATGTTGAATCTGTTTTGTCTTTCTGACAAACTCAACCTGTGCCGCCCGGCCATTATCCAGATTTGCCTTCCTGTCCCCGCTCCTGTTTATGTAGGAGGTAAAAAAGAAAACAAATAGAGAACCTGCCAGAAGCCATGTCACTGCCAGCATGTGCCAGCGGAGATTATGCCTTGTGCTCAACCTACCTCAGCCTTTGTGGCAGCAGCTACATCCTTGGCACCTGCAAACCTGCACTGATCAACCACCTCTATAAGACGCTCCACCTTGACATCCTTGTCTGATACCACAAGCACGCTCTTGTTTGTGGTGCTTCTGAGAAGGTCCCGCAGTTTGCCCTGCAGTATCCATATCCTTACGGGTTCACCATTTACGTACAGGTTATTCTGGTTATCAATGTACACCCTTAACTCCTTCCCGGAGATACTGGCTGCCGTAGATGCCCTAGGACGTTCTATTTTAAGGCTCATGTCCTTGATAAAGGTGGTGCTCACTACAAAAAAGATGAGAAGGATAAAAACCACATCAATCAAAGGTGTAATGTTGGGGCCTTCAGAATTTTCCTGAATGCCGTATCCGGCAAAACGTGCTCTCATGTTTCCATTCCTCCAATAAAAGTTTAAAATGGCCTCTGCTTTTTTGTGCAGCCGAGGGAATGTTTATTTTTGTAGCCATCACGGTTAGCTGCAACTGATGACATGTAATTATTCACTTTCCCCCCTGACAGCCAACAGCCTTTTTCAGGTTTCAAAGCATAATCCGTTGGGAATACGCATTTTGGTGCAATCTGCCCGCGGTTGAAACCCTGCAAAAGCCTATCGGCTGCCAGGGAGTGTGAACGGTTACGATGACATTGTTGGCAGTCACAGGGCACCGCATCCTCTTTCAAGTTTTTTCAGGTATCCTGGCCCAACAGCAGGAACTTGAGCTGATACATCTCTTCCTCCAGCCTGTTCTCTCTGCTGATGAGGATATGGTGTAGTATGATCCCCGGTATTGCCACGATCAGCCCTAATTCAGTGGTGCTCAATGCCTTGGCAACGCCTGCGGCAATACCACCCCCCTGACTGAAAAGCTGACCTGATACAAGGGCCTGGAACATTTCAATCATTCCGTCCACTGTGCCGAGAAGTCCGATCAGTGGGGCAACCAGCACGATAATGTTTACAAGCCCCTTGAATTTTTTAAGCTCCACCCTGTAGGGATAAAGGGCCTCATCCAGCCTTATATCCAGGTTATCAGTGTGGTTACGGATAGCCTTAATGGCGCTGGCTGCCGCACCGTCAAGAAGTCCACGGGGCGTGTGACTGCCATTTCGCGCCAGGCTGTTTAACAAATGTTTGAGCGGCCCCTTGAATCCCCTCTGAAGGGCATGGAAACGGTAACCAATCCCATACCAGAGCATTGCATTCAGTATGAGAAGGGGAACCATGAAAAACGGTCCGCCTTCACTTATAAAGCGCCTGAAGCTGTCCAGATTGCCAAGCAGTGTCTCACTCATCATTTCCATTACCCTGATGATACAGGTTGATTACCTTCAGGGTTGCCTCTTCAATGTCGCCCTTGATCCTGTCAGCCCATCCGGAAAGCAGGGTAGCCACAATGTATATGGGGATAGCAACGATAAGACCAAGTTCAGTGGTGACAAGGGCCTCTGATATACCGCCTGCCATCATCTTGGGATTGCCTGTTCCAAACTCCACTATGACCTCAAAAGTCTTGATGATGCCTGCAACAGTTCCAAGCAGACCCAGCAGAGGGCTTACCATGGCAACGGCGTTTATGGCATTTTTGAAGAGATCAAGTTTGGAGCCTTCACGGAGCAGGCTTTCTGTGATCACATACTCAAGTGCGGTTCGGCCGTAGTCTATGATCTCAAGAACAGGTGCCAGAACTCTGGCCATTACTCCAGATTTTGACTGGCAGAATTCAACTGCCTCATCAACCTTATTTTCTTTTACAAGGGCCGTTACCCCGGATTTCACTGCCTCGTTTCTGCGTGCCGCTACAGCAAGCCGCACAAAACGTACAAGCACCATGACTGCGGCCAGGAATCCAAGAGCGATAATGATGTGGCCGACTATTCCACCTGCACGAAGCACGTCTTTGATATTCCTCTGTTTTGGCGGCTGAACAGCCTTGTCCGGGTTGTCATAGAGGAATATCCCTATGGTTGAGGGCAGTGCGGAGTTGTTTGAAAGTGCGGAGGCTGTCTGAATTACAGGTTCTGTGTCCTGGGGATTCCAGAGCTTGAGATAGCCTTCACCTGCAGGGATAAGGCAGCCGCTTGACTTGTCGTTTATACCATAAGAGGCAATACGGCCCACTCTGATTATGCTGCCGCTGACCTGACTGCCATCTGCCAGGAAAAACGCCCCTTCCTCTTTATTGATGGAGGAGAGTCTGCCCAACAGATCAGTGGTTTTCTCAAAGATAAGTTCAAGGGTCTGCTGATCATCAAGCCTCTCACCGTCTCTGAAATCAGATATCTTTATCCCGTAACCTTTCAGTGTCTCCTTTGCCTGATTAATGGTGACCTCGACAAGCTGTGAGTTTTCATCATCCTTTTCAAGCTGCCCCTCCACCTCGGAAAGGTTCTGATTTGTCCGGTCAATCTCTCTGTCTAATTCCAGGAGGCTGTTTTCCAGATTGTTCAGGATACGGTCATGCGCGGCCTTCTTTCTCTTCTGTTGCCTGTCAAGTTCGACTTTTCTGGCCTGAAGCGCCCTTTTCTGTGTGTCCAGAAATGAAAATTCACGTTTAAATGCCTTTACAAGCATGGCAGGATCAGATGATACAGATACGGCCTTTTTGATATCCGCAGCTCTGGTAGCATTTGCCGCAGTCACGTTGGCGTCAGCGCTTAGGGCCGGAAGTACCAACAGGGCATTCAGCGCAAGCATGAGCGCGGCTGCTGTAATAAATTTAAATATACATTTCATCGTAATTATTCACTTTCCCCCCTGACAGCCAACAGCCTTTTTCAGGTTTCAAAGC
>JAGGRV010000585.1 GCA_021159445.1 Deltaproteobacteria bacterium
GCTATATTCACAACAGAAAGCGCAGAGCTTGTTTTCTCTCTGTGACCTCTGCGTCTGAGCGGAGCGGGCGGAGAGAAAGTAATTGAAAATACAAGATCAAATCCGTCCGCACCGGGCAGGATTTTGAGATCATGCAGAAAAATGCGTCTGTGTTTATACAAAATCGTAATACGATTTTATCTATATATAGAGGTTTAATATAAAAAAAATACAATATATTGTTGACAAGCCGGGTGTAATAAGATAGAAGATGCTAACTTGAAAAATGTCGTTATTTGTAACTTTTAGCAATCACTGGTGGTCAGCATGTGTACGGTTTTAGTTATCGACGATGAACAAACGATTGTAAGTCTGCTGCAACTGGCGTTAACACAGTTTGGATATAATGTTGAAACTGCGACCGACGGCAGAGAGGGAATTCAAAAATTCGATAAAAAGTTCATCGACATTGTAATAACAGATATCTGTATGCCGAACATGGACGGCGAAGGGGTCGCTCGGCATGTCCGCAATTCCAGCCGTAAAACTACTCCGGTTGTCGCTATTTCCGGAACGCCCTGGCTGCTTAAGGGTAGCGACTTCGATAAGGTTCTTACCAAGCCCTTCCCACTCAAAGCCCTGTATGACACTATTGAACACCTAGCCAGTAAACCTCACAAGCTGACAAAAAATCGCTTTTTGCGATTTGAACAAACGGAACTCCCAAGCACCACACACTAACTTCAATAACACTGTTGGAAACTTTCAATAGCAAGAAGCCATTCCTCAAGTAATGCATCCCAATGAGAAAGCCCCTTCCTTTGTTTTAAATGATATCCTCTAATCGTCTCCATTTTTCTCCCAGAACGCGAAAGTCACCATATCAAGCCGCTTTTAGCATGAAATCAACATGCACTGCTTTTATATCTCTGCCCAAACGACGCGCTGCTTCACGCATTGACCAGCTTCCTTCCCTCCCTCTATGCTACACGGTATCCTCGGACGTTCCTGCGATCCGCCCCATGGCCATCAATTAATGTGGCAAGGTTATGCATATTTACAACTAATGTGTGAAGGGTTCGCGCTTAGGGACGGATAATAATATCCTTTAGTGGCAATTTATGAGTAAAGGGCAGGCCTAGCAGACAGGTCCACACCAGGCGTTTCTTGAAGAGCATCTAGCCATACCCCTACGGTGTTTCTCTTCAAGACAACAAATTTTTTCTTTTACGTAGCCGATTAAAATCATACGCTCAAAATGTCTATTGACAATATTTTCTTCCATACCTAAGTTAAAAAATGTTATAGAGACTGCCTTACAGTTGATATTAGAATATAATTTTATTGAAAAATACGAAAAAAGGTAGGTTAGGAACGGGAGATAAATAAGTTGAACAAAAATTAATAGGATTTTTTGTTGTATTCAAGGCGCGAGGAGCGAGCATAACGGGTTATGTGATCGACGAGCAACGAAGAAGACGGCAAAAAAAACATTAATTTGTTCAAGTTATTTATTGTACGTTCCTTAGATGAAACCAGCAATCAGTGCAACAGGGAAAGACCTGGATTCAATGATAGATCCCGAATTTGGGAGAGCCACCTATTTTCTGATTGTGGACGTTAAGTCAGGCCAAAACTCTGGTCCATCTCGTGGAGATCGAGGAATAGCCAGCGGCGGTCGTGGCAAGGATGGTGTTCGGTAAGCTATAAACATCTGACCTAGGGGATTTCCATATGACTAAAACAAAGAAGATCCACCGCTCTGAATCTCAGCGCGATATGGCCGAACAGGATAAAGTCATCAGAGAGTCTTTGTCTTTAATCAAACACAAGTTTCTGGTCATGAGCGGCAAGGGGGGCGTTGGCAAGACAAGCGTTGCCGTTAATCTGGCAATTGCCCTTTCGAAAAAAGGGGCAAAAGTCGGCTTAATGGATGTAGATCTCCATGGTCCTGACATTCCAAGAATGCTTGGTCTCAAGGGGCTTCTTGAGGTGAGCGCAGATAAGCGGATGGTCCCCATGGTTTATTCAGACAACCTGGAAGTGGTCTCCATCGAATGCATGACCAAAGATAAAGACCGGGCTATCATCTGGCGTGGGCCGTTGAAGTTGCATGTTATCCGGCAGTTCATCTCGGGCGTGCGTTGGGGAAAGTTGGACTATCTCATCCTCGATTCACCGCCCGGGACGGGTGATGAGCCACTCACCGTCGCCAAAACCATTCCAGATGCCAAGGCAATCATCGTGACCTTGCCTCAGGAGTTATCATTAGGCGACGTCAGAAAATCGATCAATTTCTGCAAGACCGTTAAGATGCAAGTCTTTGGATTGATAGAAAACATGAGCGGTTTTGTGTGTCCCCACTGTGGCAAACCTATTGATATTTTTGGTTCCGGAGGCGGTTCGAGAACAGCTCTGGCTATGGATATCCCCTTCTTGGGCCGGATTCCAATGGACCCCAAAATGGTGCAGTCTGCTGATACAGGAGAATCCTATATGGAAAAATTTCCGGATTCAGAAGTAACCAAGGCTTATAATCAGGTTGTCGCAAAAATTATAGAGGAGGGATAAATGAATTTTGCAGAAATCATCAAGGCAGGCAAGGATGAAGGAAGTGAGAAACATGTACCTTGCATTGAGATCGATAAGGGACATAAATCAGGAAGAGATATCATTCGTGTGGTTGTGGGTCATGATACGCCTCACCCTAATACGGCTGAACACCACATTGAATGGATCGAGCTTTATGGACTAAAAAAGGACAATGACCAGGTGATTAGTCTGGGTCGTGCCACTTGGGCCCCTGTCTATAGCAATCCTAATGTCCGGTTTCAGATTAACCAGATCGGAGATTTTAAGTCTTTCCACGCTCTGGCCTGCTGTAATATCCATGGTTTGTGGGGAAATTCCATCGATGTCGGGAAATAGACATAAGGGTCTGTTTCCCGACCATTAAATAGGATTTATCCGCTATTAAATAATCAGTAAGGAGGAAAGTAAAATGCCACGAGGAGACGGAACAGGACCTAGAGGTCAAGGCCCAGGAACTGGTCAAGGCATGGGACAAGGTGGAGGTGGACGCGGCAGATCCGGCGGCTCTGCCGCAGGCCCTGGAGGAAACTGCATTTGCCCTAACTGTGGTGAACGACTCGCACATCAAATTGCAACCCCTTGCTTTGAGCGAAAATGTCCCAAGTGCGGGGCCACCATGACGCGGGAGTAGCCGTTATTGTCAGTTGCGTTGCCAACGAAAAAGAAGGCACATTTCTAATCCGTTTATTCTAACAGAGAAGACCTGGCCATCAGGGCCAGGTCAGAGTCAATAGGCTCTGCCGGCAGCAAGCCAGCCCTGCATCTCGACAAGGCCCTATCCCAGATCCTGCACGTCCTTCACACTACACTTTCGATGGAGCGCGCCACTCTGGTCCTACTGGATGAGACGGGTAGCATTTTGAGCATCAGGGCATTGTCAGCGGGCATCTTACGGCCTGACACATAAAGAATTGAGGCCGCTCTTCGTCGCCACGGATGGGTTCAGGTCAGAGCTGCACGAGACCTGGGCCTGACTCAACGGCAGATCGGTTACCGTATCAAGAAATATGGTTTGCGCCCGCCCGGATCAGGTTAATCCACAGGAACTTACGAATTAGTATTAAAACGGATTTAATCTTACAAAAATGTAGTAATAATCAATTAGCTTCTCCTCTCACTTCCCGCCATTCCTGTTTCTAACAAACTGTTTTGACAGCAAAAAATGCTGAAGACCTCTTATGGCATCAATCTTGAGTATAGGTCAAGGATAACTCGCATACAGCGTGATGGCTGACGGCATCATGAGACCATAAAAACGTCGTCAGATTTATTAACCAAATAAAACAGAAAAAAGGAGGAAAGAGTTTGATGAACAGATACTCAGTTAAAGCCGGTTTTGGAAATGGCCATTTGGCTGTCATGCTGTTGGCTACAAACATGTAGCTTTTATCTTGTGTAAAAGAGGTGCCTAGGGCTCTAAAAATTAAAGAAAACAGGAGGTTGGACGAAAATTCCGATCGTGGCATCAGACTTGCTGAATATTACACTTTTAGTTTGCATTGTGGTTTGGCTGGTTTGGGTTTAACACGGGCAGTGCCCTTGCAGCCGATGAAACCGCTGTTTTGGCTTTCTTTACTACGCAGGTGGCAACTGGAGCGGCCGTCCTTTCATGGATCATCGTTGAATGGATAATCCGGGGAAAGCCCACGACCCTTGGGGCCGCCTCCGGTGCAGTGGCAGGATTAGTTGCCATTACCCCTGCTGCAGGGTTTGTGGGTCCGGTATCGGCCGTAATTATCGGCCTCGTAGCTGGTGTGCTGTGTTATCTGGCTGTGCTGGCCAAATCCAGGCTTGGCTACGATGATGCCCTTGACGTGGTGGGAATACATGGTATTGGAGGAATATGGGGTGCGTTGGCCACAAGGGTTGGAGCAACCATGGCATATTCGTTTATTGGCAGTCTAATAATTCTCAAGATTATTGATGTGACAGTAGGCCTTAGGGTAACCACAGAAGAAGAGGTCCAGGGTCTGGATATCACTCAGCACAGTGAAATTGGGTATTCCCTATAAACAAATAATCTCCCAGGACGGACAGAAAAATTAGGGTATTCTGTTCGTCCCTATGTACCTGATTACAGACCTCGTTAAATGGTTCAGTAGTTGATTAGTTCAGTGGTTATTATTATTTGAATTTATATGGTTTGCATAAAAATTGGACACTTGATGTGGTTAAAGCTCTAATATGCTGATTTAACATATTTATTTTCCGACTCAACGACTCAACTATTTGACGATCTCTTGATTAAGGAGGAATCCATGAAGAAAATAGAAGCAATTGTAAAACCCTTCAAGCTGGACGACGTAAAGGAGGCCCTGAACGAAATCGGCATCAAGGGAATGACGATTTCCGAGGTCAAGGGATATGGTCGCCAGAAAGGACATAAAGAGGTCTATAGAGGTGCAGAATACGTGGTAGATTTCATCCCCAAAGTTAAACTTGAGATAATCGTAGATGCAGCTCAGGTGGATCAGGTTGTGGCGACGATCAGAGAATCTGCCCATACCGGTAAGCTTGGGGACGGTAAAATCTTTGTGCTCCCTGTGGAAAAGGTCATAAGAGTCAGGACTGGTGAATATGGCAAGGATGCTATTTAGTAGTGAAAAATAGAACTTTTCAACGAAATCAACTATAACAAAAGGAGAAGTATCTTATGACACCAAAACAGGTATTGGACATGGCCAACGAGAAGGGCCTCAAGGTAGTGGATCTTCGCTTCCTTGACTTTCTTGGATTGTGGCAGCACTTCACAGTGCCTTTAAGCGAGCTGGATGAGACCAGTTTTGAAGACGGCTTCGGCTTTGACGGCTCAAGCATTCGCGGATGGCAGCCAATCCATGCCAGTGACATGCTCGTTGTCCCGGATTCAACCACGGCCCAGATAGATCCATTTTTCGCAGAACCAACACTGGTTTTGATCGGAGACATCGCAGACCCTATCACCAGGGAGCCGTATTCCAGGGACCCAAGGAATATAGCCAAGAAGGCCGAAATCTATCTAAAAGGCACAGGCATTGGTGATACTGCATACTTCGGGCCTGAGGCCGAATTCTTCATCTTTGACGATGTCCGCTATGACAATGCCGGCAACGGCTGCTTTTACGAGGTGGACTCAGTAGAGGGTATATGGAACACGGGGCGGGACGAAGGCCCCAACCTGGGATACAAGTCCCGCCACAAAGAGGGTTATTTCCCTGTTCCGCCCACGGACAAATTCCAGGACTTAAGGACCGAGATGCTGTTTACATTGGAGCAGGTCGGCATTGAAGTCGAATGCCAGCACCATGAGGTAGCTACTGCAGGACAGGCGGAAATCGATATGCGTTTCAAGCCTCTTGTCCAGATGAGCGACCAGCTCATGTGGTTCAAGTATGTGCTTAAAAATGTTGCCTACCGCCACGGCCGTACTGTTACCTTCATGCCCAAGCCGCTCTATGGTGACAACGGCACAGGCATGCACACACACATCAGCATATGGCAGGATGGCCAGCCTACCTTTGCAGGCGACAAGTATGCCGGACTTTCTGAGAATGGCATGTATGCCATGGGCGGCATTCTCAAGCACTGCCGTGCCCTGTGTGCTTTTTCTAATCCATCTACCAATTCCTACAAGCGCCTTGTGCCTGGTTTTGAGGCCCCGGTAAACCTGGCCTACTCAAGCCGCAACAGGAGCGCCGCAGTCCGTATCCCCATGTATTCCGATTCCCCCAAGGCCAAGAGGGTCGAGTTCAGGACCCCGGACCCGTCCTGCAACGGGTATCTGGCCTTCTCTGCAATGCTGATGGCAGTCATTGACGGCATTGAAAACAAGATCGATCCAGGTGAGCCCCTGGACAAGAACATCTATAATTTACCTCCTGAGGAACTGGCCAATATTCCCTCAGCCCCAGGCTCTCTGGATGAGGCCCTGGCAGCACTCAGGGAAGACCACGAATTCCTGTTAAAGGGCGGTGTCTTCACCCAGGATGTCATTGATATGTGGATCGACTACAAAACAAAAAATGAGATCAACACTGTCAAACTGCGTCCTCATCCATATGAGTTCTTCTTGTACTTTGATATTTAATTAACCGTTGCATACGATATATAATTCTGAGGGCCATGGCTTTTTAAGAGGGTGTGGCCCTTTCTATATGTAACGATATGTAGCGATTTTCCGGACGTGTGAACAACAAGATAATCGTATTGACAATCCTACTTTATTATACTATATTTAATATAATTATATTTTTTTTAGGAGGATTAGTGATGGGATATTCTAAAATTAGTGTGACAATTCCTGACAAAATGTATAATGATATTAAGGAGTTCACATCGAGGAAGAGAATTAAAATAAGTCATCTGGTGACAGAGGCTATCGCAGATAAACTCAGAAAGATCAAAGAAGAAAGATTTATTCAGCAGATTAATGAAGTCTTTAGAGATCCGGAGGTTGGAAAGGAGCAGCGCCTCATGGCCGAAGTCATTGCCGATAATGCTGATTTAGAGGAACTGCCATGGTAAAACCAAATCAGGGTGATATCTACTGGGTAAAGTTCGGTCATTCAGGTAATTCCGGCCCATCCGGCAAAAGGCCGGCTGTTGTTATTCAAAATAATTTACTGAACAATAGCAATATAAACACGACAGTCGTAGCCCTGTTGACTTCAAACAGAAAACTCGCATCTGTGCCGGGGAACATTCAATTTAAAAAAGGAATTGCAAATCTGCCCAAAACAAGTGTTGTGGTTGTCAGCCAAATGGCTACCGTGGATAAGCTCAGGTTGCTGGAAAAAATCGGAACCCTCAACAGGGAAAAGACTGAAGAGGTCATTGAAGGTTGCCGGAAGGTTATCAGTTTGAAAATATTTTCGTAAAGGTTGTTTTCTATTCTCCCCAGTTTCGCCATTGTATAAAACCATACTACACGACACCCGCCTGCAGCAACGCACGGATTTTGCATGGTGTCGTGCAGCCTGGTATAAAAAATCGTGTAAGCGTTCACAGGGCACCGCATCTGCTTTGTTGTCGGGCACTTGAAGTACAGGGAGTACGTCTGCGTACCCGTACGCCTCGCATCTGCAGCACCCTGTAAACGCTTACAAAATTGCGACCTGTGCGGTTAGCTTTTAGCCATTAGCGGTTAGCTTTGAAAAATCAAGGTATTACGTTACTTAGAAATAACACCCAACGAATGAAAGTTTGTAATAGCAAAACATCCTATAATTATTAAGCTAATAGCTAACTGCTAAAGGCTAACTGCACAGATCCCAAAATTGTGAGGCCTTGGAAAGAAGGCTAGCCCAAAATCTTGTCTACTTCTTCTGCATCGGCGTCCATGACATAGGAAATTCCGGAAACTTCCGCAGCCTCTCTTGTCAGGGTCATCAAGTCATTACGGTCAACATACTTAAGGGCGAATTTCCTTGAGCCTGCCATAAGCTGCTGAAGACCGTGTTTTAGCCTATCGATGTAGGAATACATACCGATGGCACCTGCGGGGAGCTTGCCGAAATCCTTTCCGAATTTTTCCTTTAGTTGGGCACTGACGGCAAAGAGGCCCATATATTTGTCCTCTATTTTTTCCCCTTCCAGCATTTTTTCCATCATGAGTTTTCCATGGGTCTTTCCCACCATTGAAGCGGTGAAAATGGCCCTTCCAAGACAGATGGCCTTTACATGGGGTGCGCCAAGGGCAATGGCCTTAAAAATATGGTCTTCCAGGGACATGCCTCCGGCAATGGCGATCGGCGGGATATATGCCCCTTTGGCAGCCAATCGTTGGCACATCTGATAGGCCAGGCATTCCAGTTGCACTGTCGGGATACCCCATTCATTCATCATACGCCAGGGGCTCATGCCGGTTCCGCCTCCTGCCCCGTCTATGGTGAGAAGATCGATCTTTGCATCTGAAGAATACTTAATGGCCCGGGCCAGATCAGCAGGACGATATGCACCTGTCTTGAGAGTCACATATTTTGCGCCTATGGAACGTAGGTGATTAACAGAATTGTGAAAGGTCTCTTCTTCCACCATGCCAAGGCGTGAGTGACGTTCAAACGCCTTGAAGCCGCCGGCCTTAAATGCCTCCTGGTTTGTCTCCCGGGCAGGATCCGGCAGCACCATATAGCCCCTCTTTTTGAGCTCCAATGCCTTATCAAGAGAATGCACATTGACCTCGCCGCCGATATCCTTGGCACCCTGCCCCCATTTAAGCTCGAATATCCTAATTCCTAACTTCTCAATCACATATTCCGGCGCACCAAGCTTTGTATCCTCTACATTTGCTTGAACAATGATACCGCCAGCGCCGCTATTCCATTTCCTGAAAGCATTTACACGACGTTCCATCTCAGGCGATTTGGAAATTTTTCCATTCTTGAATTCCGCGTCATGATCCATGCCGCAAATGTTTTCACCCGCAACAACCAATAGGCCTGATATGGCCGCCCCTATGGCTACGTCTTCCCAATTAATGCGGGCAATATCAGTTGATCCCACCGCGCCGGTAAAGACAGGAAAGTCCATCTTGATGCTACCATCAGCGCCGACAGCAGTGGTGGTATCTACAGCCGGGAATGTGGCAATATCTGAATCGGCCTCAATTCCAGCGGCACCAACAGCAGTACCCTGAATGTTGAAATGGGAAAAATCAACAGGGTAATCCTTTTCAGAACCGGCAGTGATTCTACCAAAAGGCGATGGGTAGATGACCTGCTTTCCTTTGATGGCGGATCTGCCTACTTCACAAGTTCCCATGCAACCATCAAGGCAAGTAACACAAAGTCCTGATCCAGGCGCCGGAGCTACCCTTGTCGATGTAAGCGTGGCAGCGCTACGATTCGGTTTACTAAATGACATAACAGAAAAATCCTCCTATTTAAAAATTGGGTATAGAGTTTCAGCAGAATTGTAATTTCCACCGCAAAAAAAAGACGTCCACCACCCATAAAGGGAGGCGGACGTCTTTGTCAGCCATACTATAAAACAGCTTCCCACATCTTTGTAGGAAACCTTACAAATTTGTAATAACCGGGATCTATTTAGGATGTACTAATCCATCTTGTCAAGACCTTTCTATTCCAATTCCTCTGAAAGCAGAACTGCCTCTGCCACACGCCGCATGGATTTGCGGGAGTCCATGCTCCGTTTTTGAATCCAGCGAAAAGCCTTATTCCCGTCCATTTTGCGTCTGCGCATAAGGACCTCTTTAGCCCGCTCCACCAGTTTACGGGTCTCCAGTTCCTCACTGATCACCCGGGTTTTTACCATGAGCTCTGTGTTGAGGATTGCCACCGCCGCCTGATTTGCAACCGCTGTAATGAGGTAAACTTCTGTGTCTGAAAATTCATGAGGTTCTGCTGTAAAACAGTTGAGTACCCCGATTACCTTTTCATCCTTTACTTGAAGCGGCACACTGACCATGGATACCAGGCCAAGCTTTTTGGCCATTTCCTTTTCCTTGAACCGGGGCTCTGTTGACACGTCTCGGATGATAAGTGGCTGGTTGTGTGTGGCCACAAAACCGACCACTCCTTCATCCAAGGCCAGAGATCGGTCCTTCAGATAATCCGGGGCTATGGCCTGCGTGGCTTTCAGCCGGATCTTTTTCGGGTTTTCACTTTCGTCAATGAGCCACAATGAACAGATCTCAACGCCTGTTACCTTGGCCGTAACCATTACGATCAGCTTCAGAATATCCTCAAGATACTGGTCGGAGGTGATGGCACGGCTGATATCCGTTAGAGCTTTGATGTATTTCTCGTAGGTTTCAGGCTTGTTTTCTTCCATTTGTTATGTTCCCAATTCCACAATAACACATGCCACGGATGACGGCATTAGCAAACTTCAGTTTGAAGTGTGAAGTGATCCGAAGTTTCCGGAACTAGATTGCTGCGGCCTCCTGATAGAGCTCTTTTGCATGATACGAACTTCGCACAAACGGCCCGCTGGCCACTGCGGAAAAGCCCATTTCAAGGGCTGTTTCCTTCCAGTGATCAAATTCCTCTGGAGGAATATAGCGTTTAACCGGCAAGTGTTCTCTTGTAGGCTGAAGATATTGCCCCAGCGTCAGGATGCTGCACCCCGAGTCGAGAAGGTCTTTCAGCGTTTTTTCGATTTCTCCCGAGGCTTCTCCCAGGCCGAGCATGAGGCCTGACTTGGTCGGAATTGTAGGATCAATCTGTTCAGCCTGCTTCAGTAAATCAAGTGAGCGACGGTAAATAGCACCCTGCCGGACTGAAGCATAGAGACGTGGAACGGTTTCTATATTATGATTCAAGACATCGGGATGAGCCTTTACGACCGTCTGAAGCGCATTAAAATCGCCCTTAAAATCAGGTATTAAAACCTCCACGAACGTGTCGGGTATTTTTTTGCGGATCTCTTTAATTGTTTCTGCAAAATGACCGGCTCCGCCGTCAGGTAAATCATCACGTGTGACAGAGGTGATGACTACATAGCTCAACCCCATGCTTTGTACTGCCTCGGCAACCCTGACCGGTTCTCCTGGATCGATGGGAACCGGTAGTCCATGCGCCACTGCGCAGAAACGGCAGTTGCGGGTACAACAGGGCCCCATAATAAGAAAAGTTGAAGTGCCTCGGGAAAAACACTCCCAGATATTGGGGCACCTGGCTTCCTGGCAAACCGTGTGAAGCCTGCTTTTCTTGAGCAGGCCCCTGACGCTTTCATATTCAGGCCCGGTCGGGAGCTTACGCTTTAACCAGCGAGGTTTTGGGTTCAAGAAAAAAACCTATTTCCTTTTCATTGAGATAATGAGTATCTTTCACGAAGTTGAGATGAAGGATAGTCTCATCACAACTCCTTTTCTTGAAATCCCTCCAGTTCTGACAGGCTTGTCATCACAAGCTCAACGCCAAAAACCGTTTCAAGGTGACGCTTGACAGCCTCGCTCACCTGATTCATGGCTACCTTATGTGAAAGCTCCTGCTCCATGGAGGTCATCGTTATTTTCTGAAGACCGCAGGGATTTATCCAGCCAAAAGGCTCCAATGAAAGATTGACATTGAGTGCCATGCCGTGAAAGCTGATTCCATGGCGGATCGCTATCCCGACACTTCCAAGCTTATTCTTGCCGACCCATATGCCCCTGTTCATAGGGTTTCTTTGGGCCCTGATCCCCCAGTCCTGGGCAGCCCTGATCATGACTTCTTCGAGTTTTTCAATATGATCGGGCACTGACAGCCTGGCAGTACGGAGATCAATGATGGGATACATAACAAGCTGGCCGGGTCCGTGAAAAGTGATGTCGCCGCCCCGCTTTATACGGATTAAGGGAATGCCTGCTTTTTCCAGGGACTTCTTAGATACCGTCAGGTTTTTCAACCCGCCGTTGTTACCAATAGTAAAAACAGGCGGATGTTCCAATAACAAGACAACATCTGTGTCAATACTCTTGTCCTTTCTTGCAGCCACAAGATTGCTCTGCAGGCTCCATGCCTCTCTGTATTCTGTGACAGGAAGTTCAATGCAGAGCCATTTTTTGTTTGACAGATCGTTCATTACACTGAGTGTGTTACGGGTTATAAAAATGTTTCACTTCCATTCTTTTTCAACGTACTTAGGAATCAAGTAAAAAACCTATTTCCTTTTCATCGAGATCATGAGTATCTTTCACGAAGTTTAGATGCCAGATCCCTGTAACTTTTCATTTGTAATTATTCACTTTCCCCCCTGACAGCCAACAGCCTTTTTCAGGTTTCAAAGCATAATCCGTTGGGAATACGCATTTTGGTGCAATCTGCCCGCGGTTGAAACCCTGCAAAAGCCTATCGGCTGCCAGGGAGTGTGAACGGTTACTTTCATTTAACTCACAACCCGCTCCTCACCCCGCAAGACACGGTTTACGCGCCGCGGTTACCTCATCCA
>JAGGRV010000369.1 GCA_021159445.1 Deltaproteobacteria bacterium
AGAAGACGGCAAAAAAGACATTAATTTGTTCAAGTTATTTATTGTACGTTCCTTAAAAGGAGGTAGCAAGAAATGAGCAATAGTGAAGGTCGCTATTCTGCAGGTTCTGTGGCCATAGCATTCTTACTGGGAGGTGCTGTCGGGGCCGGTTTGGCCACGTTACTTACTCCCAGAACAGGTCCAGAAGTAAGAGATCGGATAAGGGAGCAGGCCCATGCGGTCCGTGGTGAGGCCTATAGGGTAGCAGATGAAGTCCGTGACAAAGCCGGTGCTCTTCTTGATAAGAGCAAGGATGTGATTGAACAAAAAAAGGCTGTTCTGGAATCTGCTTATGAAGCAGGTAAAGATGCCATGGCGCGGGAGAAAGAACGCCTTGTTGCCCACATGAAGTCTGAAAAGGGTGAAGAAACATCCTCAGAAAAGGAAGAGGCTTAAGACTTATACCTAAATTGAGCGATTAGCTGTTAGCCATTAGCGTTTAGCTTTGAAAAATGGTTGTAATAGCAAAACATCCTATAATCATTAAGCTAATAGCTAACCGCTAAAGGCTAATCGCTTTTCTCTACATCCCCACACCCTTTGCCCATCCAAGCTTTTCCCTTAAAATGGTGAAATAGTCCCTGAGTGGGGACTTTATGAGTTTCAGGTGTCCCTTGGCCTTTTGCATCTCAACCCAGTCTCCTTCATTGAGTTCATGACTTACCTGGCCGTCTACTATTAAGCTGATCTTTTCCACGGCATTTTTGAGCTGTATCGCCACTTTCATCTGACCTGGCAGTATAAGAGGACGTGCATTCAGGGCAAAGGGGCATATTGGAGTCAATATAAGGGCCTCGATGCCAGGGTGCAGGATAGGGCCGCCGGCAGAGAGGTTATACGCAGTGGATCCGGTTGCAGTGGAGATGATCAGTCCGTCACCACGGTATGTGGTGAGAAATGAGCCGCCGGCCCAGGTAGGAAGTGTTATAATTGTACCTAGAGGGCCTTTGCTGATAACTGCTTCATTAAGTGCATAGTAAGTTGAGCCTGTACTACCAGACACCTTTACCGTAACCGAGAGTATTGCTCGCCTGTCCAACTCGAGAGTTCCTGATATCAGAGAATCCAGGGCCTGTTCCATCTCGTCCACGTGGATTTCTGTAAGAAATCCAAGGCCCCCCAGGTTTATTCCCAGCAGGGGAATTCCCAACTGATAGGCCTTCCAGGCCACGTGTAACAGGGTGCCATCTCCTCCCAGCACTACTATGGCCTCGGCTTGAGGATCTACCTGCCCTTCAGTAACAGAGACCCCGCGCCTTTGGAAAAGCTTTTCCATGGCTTCTCCGATCCTCTTTGGGATTTCGGTCTCGTGCCTGACAATGAGGCTGATGTGTTTAAGCATAAAGTCTGTTTACGGGCCTACTCTTACGAGTACATATTCTTCCGAATTCATAAATTTTTTGGCCACATTAAGTACTTGATCCGCAGTTACCTCACCTATTTTCAGAACATATTCCGACGAGAAGCTATATCCTAGACCATAGAGTTCATTTAAGGCCATGTCCATGGCTTGGGCCCTGTTGGTTTGAAGGCCTATCTCATGGGTTCCGATAAGCCATTTCTTGGCCCTTTCAATTTCGTCATCAGTCACAGGCTCCCTTGTTGCCCTGTAGATCTCCTGCCACAAGCCCTTTAGAGCTCGGTCTTTTTTTTCTGGTGCACAGGCAATGTAGAAGGCAAAAGATCCATAGTCCAGGCCAAGTCCCAGGAATGATGTCACGGAATACGCCAGGCTTTTCTTGTCCCTGAGATCAATGAACAGGCGGCCGCCTTGACCTGAAAGTACCGCATTCATGGTTTCAAGGGCATAGCGTTCAGTGCTGTTGAAAGTAGTCCCTGGGAAACCAAGCACAATGTGTACTTGCTGTTTTTTCTTTTTCAGGCTTAGAATTCTGCGTGAAATCAGAGGGTCTGGTTCAGGAGGTGTGGGAAGTGATATCTCCGATTCCACCGACCAGGCACCAAGCATGGTCTCAATGCTCGAGATGATTTCTTCAGCATGAATATCTCCAACTATGGAGAGCACTCCCCTGTCAGGTATTACAAAATTTCGATAGGTCTCAAGCAGATTTTTTGAACTGATAGCTTTGATGACAGAGGCCTTGCCCAACGGGTTCATGCCATATGGATGGGGTGAGAAAAGCAGGCGGCGGAATTCTCTTACTGCAACTCCAGGCAGATAATCATCCTGACGTTTGAGCTCTGCCAGTACCAATGGACGAAGCTTTTTTATTTCTTCAGATGGGAAGGTGGGAGCGAGCAGGATCTCAGTAAAGAGGGCAAGGCCCTTATCCAGATTTTGACTCAAAAAACGGCCTTGAAGTCCAAGGGTGTTCTGACCGGAAAAACCGCTGATACTACCACCCAGGCCTTCTATCAATTCGGCAATGCCCTGAGCGCTATGGGCCTCGGTTCCTTTTGTCCAGGCCTTTGCGAGAAAGTTGAAGAGACCGTTGCTTTCCTCGCTTTCGTATCTCACTCCTCCAGGGAACACCAGTGTTGTAGCAACCGTAGGTACTCCAGGGGCCTCTTGGACTAAGACCGTGAGGCCGTTGGAAAGACTAAATCTTTTGACAGGGCGGATAAGGGTGCCGCCATCAGACTCTATCCCCTTGGCCAGGAGTTCCGCCTCCTGGACCATTATGGCCAATTCCTGGCTCGTAAGCTTAGGCAGGCGGTCCTTAGGCATTACCATGACCACACTGATATTTTCCTGTCTAAAAAACTGCCCTGCAACCTGCTGGACATCCTGGGCCGTTACCTCCCGGACCCTCTCAAGATAGAGTTTTTCTGCATGAGGGTCCTTTGAAAGGGTCTCAAAGACACCAAGCTTTCTTGCTTCTCCTTCCATGGTTTCCTGGCTGTAGACAAAATCCGTCTCTACCTGAACTTTTGCGCGCTCCAGCTCTTCCTCAGTAATTCCCTCATTCTCCAGACGGAAGATCTCATGGAAGATCTGCGCCAATGCTTCCTGGGTTTTTCCCGGATCAAGAGAGGCGGTGATCTCGAATAGTCCCGGTCCTTCCGGTGTAAATGCTGCTGCATCAATGTTATGGACCATCTGCAGCCGATTTCGTAGAGACGAGGTAAGCCTTGAGCTTTCCCCTTTTCCAAGCAGGGCAGCTAAAACGTCCAGGGCAGGTACATCCGGGTCATTGAAGTTGGGCAGCCCTGAAAACGCCACAGCCAGGTAGCCTTCCTGGATTTCCATTGCCTCCATGGCGATTCTCGGGGCGTCCTGCCGCGGTTCTGATGGATAGGTGAATTCCTGAGGCCCTTTTTTTGTTACTGATCCGAAGGTGTCCTGGATACCGGCCAGGGCCTGAGATGCCCCAACGTCTCCAACAACAACAACGGTAATTTGTGAGGGTCGATATCTCCTTTCCATATAGGCCAGGATATCTTTGCGTCCAAAAGACTCGACCGTTTCAGGATAGCCGATCACAGGGTATCCGTATGGGTGTGACTTATATGCTGTCTCCATTAATAAGCTGGAAAGTCTTGTCCTTGGCCTGTCGTCTCTCATCCTTATTTCTTCAAGCACCACTTTTTTCTCTCGCTCTAATTCATCGGGATCGAATGATGAGTGAAATACCGCGTCGGAAAGTACATCCAGGGCATTGTCCAGGAACTGTTTTGGGACCACGCAGTGGTAGACTGTATAATCAAGAGATGTGTAAGCATTAATGGACCCTCCGACAGATTCTATTTCCTTTGCCACTTCTCCAGGCCCTCTTTTTCCAGTGCCCTTGAAGATCATGTGTTCGATCAAGTGGGTAATGCCTCTCTCCTTTTCGGTTTCGTAAGCACTGCCTGCCTGGACCCACACCTGTATGGCCACAACCGGCGCCCGGTGGTTTTCTTTTACAATGGCAGTAAGTCCGTTAGAGAGCCTGGCCTTGTTCAGCCCGGGAATAAGTTCCCTTGCCAAAGAGCCAAAGGGCATGATGAGGAGAATTAAAAAGGTGATCAGCAGGCACAGGGTAATTGTTTTGCCGGTTATGAGCATGTCAGGTTCTCCTTGGAGTATGCTTTTATTTCAATATTTAAATCAACAAGATAGCCCGGTCTTTAGGGTGAATGGCCATCCAATGAAAGCTTGACACAGTAAATGAAGTTTGGTACAGACCAAATGGTTATTAAATTTTTACTTTAGGATGTGATTTACTCTTTTTTATCGCCTTTTTTCTGTGATGCAAGCTTTTTAGACATTATTTGTAATATAA
The DNA here is from genome assembly GCA_021159445.1 of Deltaproteobacteria bacterium. Lineage (GTDB taxonomy): Bacteria > Desulfobacterota > Dissulfuribacteria > Dissulfuribacterales > UBA3076 > UBA3076. The sequence continues at coordinate 4,266 of JAGGRV010000369.1, forward strand.
AAAAGATGCAATGAGTTTATTTTTCCGATAATGTGCGATATCATGGTGATCAAAATATGTAGGCTCGGCACATGTGAGCTGATGTCTTAAAAATCTTTACAAATTATATAAAATAAAAGAGGAGGAATTATGAGCAAGGTTGCCCCAGAAGGCCTAACAGTAGCCCACACTTTGGATTGCAAAGGACTTAGTTGCCCAATGCCCATCCTAAAAACAAAAAAAGAGATCGGCAAAGTTAAATCAGGTGAGATTCTTGAGGTACTCGGTACTGATCCGGGCACCCGTAATGATATCCCCGGATGGTGTGAGCGTGTTGGTCATGAGTACCTCGGAGAGAAGGAAGACTCCGGTTTTATTCATTTCTACATTAAAAAGGCTTAATACATAGCCTCTCGGCCAAGCCATGCAAACAAGTGAAGGGCGTTGTGCCCTCTGGTTTCAATTGTTTATGGCTGGCCTACAAATATCACATGGAGGATAATGTAGATGTCTGCTGATCCGAACAAACTTGGAATTTTCGTGACTTCACCCCAGAATATGAAGCATGTTTTGGGTGTGACACAGTCTGCCGTGCGGGCAGGGATGAAGACCATGGTCTTCTTTACCTTCAAGGCAGTCCATTTGTCCAAGACCCCTGAATTCGTCAAGGTTGCCAACCTGTGCGATGTCAAGGACCTGGCCATATGCGCAGCCAGTTATCAGTGTGAAGGTTATGACGTTGAGGACGTGCCTAAGGGAATAACCGCCAGGCAGATGGCGACCCAGGCCTATCACGGCGCTTTATTGGAAGAATGTGGCAAATACCTGGTGCTGTAGACACGGTACTATAGATTAAGGAGATACTAGCCATGTCATTAACAATATATTTTCTGCTGCCCAACCGGTCGTATGCCGGAGACGGCACACGCTCCACATTGGGGCTGTCAGTCGAAAACCATTATGCATTTGCTGTGTACATGTATGGGGAATACCCCCCGTTCAATGAGTATAATGTAGGCAATATTGAATGGGTTCGGGATATGGAGGGTGATGTGTTTAATTGCGGCGGAGATCCACCTGCTGTAGAGGATCTGGAGTTGACACCCATCACCATAGAGGAACTTGGGGAGCGTATGCGTGACGCGGATTTCATCATCCCATACGCCCTGCCGAAACCAAGCTCTCCGCCACCCGACACCTGCGGTTAGTAATTATAAGAGGAGCACGTAATGAGCGACGAAAAAATGAAAATATTGCATGTCTATCGTTCCGAGCCAACTGATGACGTCAAAAAGCTGGTTGAGATACTCAGCCGTGACAGGGACGCCAAGGAGTTCAGCCTTTACATGGGTGATCCCAATTACGACATTCTGGTTCAGATGATTCGTGAGGCAGATAAGACAGTCAGTTGGTGGTAAATTAGAGGATATAGCGACACTATAGCCTAATTATTAAAAGCCCCTGCCGGCATCTGCCGGCAGGGGCTTTTTTGTAAATAAACAATTCTTAATCAACCCATTTGTTCAATCGGGTGTCTATAACTCGCACATACTGGACACCAGGCGTGAATAAGTAACACTATCCTTTAATTATTTAGCACCTTCAGCAATTTCTTCAATATCCTTAAGATAACTCGTACTCAAGTTTTCAAACATTGTTATTACTCTTTTCAATAAATCTTCCTTTTCCGCCTCATCCGGCTCTTTATTATTTACGGCGCAAAAGCTGGCTTTATTCCCATAATAAGCAGATAAAATGTTTGAGACGATAATCATGGTCATCAAGCGTTGATCGGTCATCTTTGCCTCCTTATATTTTATAAAGTTAATAAGAAATCGCTTTTTTGCGATTTGGACCGAAGCGGCATTTCCAACCACCGCATATTATATTTTGTAGCACCGCCTTGCATTCCCTGTCAATGGTGTATCGTGAAAAAAGAGGAAAAATAGACGTCTTGGTTTTCTGTTTAGACAAAGGCCCTTTCCCTAAGGACCAGCGTGACGCCGTTAATCTTTTCTGGTATGACTCGCAAGTAAGCCATATTAATGGCCGCAACCGAAATGTTTGCCCAGCGGGGTTACATTGCTACACTGACATCTGAGATTGTGCACGCTGGTGTGGCTAAAAAGATCTGATGCCCATAGTGAAGGAGGCTTCATGATATTCCAACGCACATTGTTATTGGGTGCTATAAATTTTCTGGTAATTTTTTTCTTGAGCAACCTTGTCTCAGGTCAAGAGAGCAAGGAGGATATTCTAGCAGGGGCAAGGGTCCTGACATTGCAGAGTGCTCTGGCAAGAGGCATCCAATACAATCTAGATCTGCAGGTAGAGGAACTCAATATACCCATCAGCAAGGAAAATGTGACTATCAATAAAGCGGAGTTTGATCCGGTGATTGAGATGGGGATATCGTCGCAGGAAGAGAGGACTCCTACGGCCATAGCCTTTTCCAGCGAAGACTTCGACCTGTACCGGGAAACAGGTGGTGATATCGGCATCCGCAAGAAGTTTCGATTCGGTCTTGAGTCACAGATGTCCTTTAAAACCAATCGTTCCATGAACAACTCCTCCGTGGATGCGCTCCGTCCACAATATCGTAACATCCTACTCTTGGACCTAACCCAACCGCTCCTTAGGGACTTCGGTACCGGGGTCAACACGGCGAATCTACGCATGAGCCAAAATCTGGCGCGTCAAACCGCAAGGGGATATATGGATCGAGCCCAGCGCATAGGTGAGGAAATCGAACTCATTTATTACGATCTCGCAGAGGCACAGGAGGTCCTCCGATATCGTATCGAATCGCGAGAGTTGGCCCGGAATCTTCTCGAGGGAAACAGGGAAAAATTTGCGGCAGGTGTTGTTCCTGTCACTGAAGTGCAGGAAGCAGAGACCGCCATGGTATCCAGGGACGAGGAAGTGATTTTTGCCAAGCAACAGGTCGAGACTCTTGCTAACCAATTGAGAGACCTTCTGGGAATACGTCCGGAGGACCCACTTTATAGGAAACCTTTCGTAACAGAAAAGATCCCAGGGAAAAAGCAGACCTTTCCCGATTTGGAACAGGCCCTGGCTATTGCTTTGGAAAAGCGTCCTGATATCCAGAAGCAGCGCGTGGAAATCGCCAATCAGAATATAGAGCTGGAATATTACGCCAATCAGAAGCTCCCTCGTTTGGACCTCGAAGCAACTTTAGGGACCAATGGCCTGTCTGGTGGGGATCGCCCCACATCCTTTGCTGACTTTACAGTATCAAGTCCGCAGGCAGGAAGCTACGGGGACTCCCTTTCCCGCATGTCCGACGCAGATGGATACGAGTGGTACGCCGGCCTTCGCTTTTCCTATCCATTGGGCAATCGCGCTTCAGAGGCCAGCTATCGACGTGCTGGCCTGGAAAAACGCCAAGCTGTCTATGGGCTTAAACGCCTGGAAGAAACTGCGGAGAAAGAGGTCAAAAATTCTTTGGTGACTGTTAATCGAAGCCTTGAGCGGATCAGTGTGGCAGAGCGTACTGAGGAACTGGCCGAAACGACTTTGGCACAGGAGATGGAGCGCCTTAAAGAAGGGCTTTCCGATACCTTTCGTATCCTGATTTTTCAGAATAGCGTTATTCAAGCACGAATTCGAAAAACAAGTGCCATAGTGGATTTCAACCAGGGTATGGCAAATCTCTACCATGCCATCGGGACCAACCTGGAGCGATTTGATATCGTTGCAGCCATGCCGGAGAAGAAGCTCGTCAATGCTGAAGAACAATAGGGGACATAATTCCATAAGCGCTAAGTTATTTTGCACCGGATGGACTAACTAATGAACATCGAACATCGAACGTCCAACATCGAACGTTGAATGGGAAAAGATAAAGAAACAGACCTGGAAGAAAGGCTGCTCGATTGTTCGGTGCAAATCATAAATAGCCGTTGGATGTTCGGTATTGGATATTCGTTTTTCATTCGATGTTGGACGTTCGATGTTCGATGTTGGACGTTCATCTTTTAATATAACCTGTGAACGTTTACAAAACATCTTAGCGCTTATGGGACATAACCCCATTTATGGTAAGAGGCATTTGACGCTAACGAGCCTCTAACCTCCTGATACTACCCCGGCCATCTTGAAGATGGGAAGATACATAGCAATGATTATGGAACCTACTGTGCCACCGAGGAATACTATCATGAAAGGCTCGATCATACTGGTCAAGGCATCGACTGCTGTTTCCACTTCCTCGTCATAGAAATCTGCTATCTTGTTCAGCATCTGGTCCAGCGCCCCTGTAGTTTCACCCACCGACACCATCTGCACTACCATGGCGGGGAATATCCCGCTTTCACCAAGCGGCTGCGCAATTGTCCGCCCCTCACTGATGCTGGAGCGAACATTGTATATGGCCTCTTCCACTACCTTATTGCCGGCAGTTCCGGCAGCGACATTCAATGTTTCAAGTATGGGCACACCGCTGTCTATTAAGGTACCTAATGTTCTGGTAAGTTTTGCCACTGCCACTTTTCTCAATAGGGGCCCGAATACAGGGGATTTGAGTATCAGCCTGTCCACAATACGCTTACCTTTTTCTGTTTTGTAGTATTTCTTGAACAGGAATACCATAACCGCCACAACGCCAATCATGAGCAGGCTATAGGATTTTACAAAGTTACTCAGGTTGACCACCATCTGGGTAGGAACCGGCAGGGCACCGCCGAAGTCAGCAAACATTTTCTCAAACACAGGTATTACGAAGATAAGAATTACTCCAATTACCACGGCAGATATGGCAAGTACTATGATGGGATAAGTTAGTGCCCCTTTAACCTTTCTTCTGAGGCGCAACGCCTTTTCCATATAGTCAGCAAGCCGCTTTAAGACATCATCCAATATCCCCCCCATCTCTCCTGCTGCAACCATATTGCAGAAGAGTCGATCAAACTGATTCGGGTGTTTCTTTAGGGCATCGGCAAAAGTGGAGCCACTTTCAATATCAGACCTCGTATCCATAAGTATCTTTTTAAAGGTCTTGTTTTCTTGCTGACTGGCAAGGATTTCCAATCCTTGAATAAGGGGAAGGCCGGCATCTATCATTGTAGATAACTGCCTGGTGAAGATAACGATGTCTTTCGGTAACACTTTTTTTTGAAAAAATGTTATATTCTCCAGCAGGTCTTTGGGCTTGGGCTTGATCTTAGAAGGAGATATCCGTTGTTGTCGAAGTAAACGGCGTACTGCCTGCTCGTCCTGGGCCTCGATTTCGCCCTTTTGTATTTTGCCACTGCTCGTGGTGCCTTTCCATACAAAGACTGGCATAAAGACTTACCTCCCAAGAAATTAGTAGGTGTCCGAAATGCAAACACGCATAGGACTTAGGATCCGTAGCTACAAAAACGCAAATATGTGCTTTAAATCTTATCGGATATGTTCAGGATAAACTTGATTTAGTGTCGATGGATCAAAGTGAATTTGACCCTTCAAGCCATAGACCTTGCGAACTCACTTGGGCAGTCGGTCTAAGGCGTAATCTAACGATATGCCCGCAATCAAAAAGGCCTTTTCCCTGGAATTAGTACCTGATTTCAGCACAACCGAGGATTTAGAGATCTTAAATAGTTTTGCCAGAAACTGCCGGCAGGCTTTGTTAGCCGCACCATCTACAGGAGGAGGCTGGACCTTTAGCTTAAGCGATGAACCGTGAAGCCCGCCAAAAACAGTGCGGGAGGATCTGGGTTGCACATGGAGATTCAGAATAACGCCTTTTGGCACCACCTTCAGATACGGGGGGATTTTCATGGGGGTTTCAGCCTGGGAGACACTAGCTGTCTACTTATCTTTTTTTAATAAAAGGATTGTACGTCCCAAATCCTGAACTTCCTCAAAGAGTTCTATAAATGCTGAACGGTCACGTTCTTTGATTATCTTTCTCAGATTTTCTCCATATTGGCTAAATGTCTCAAGGATATTGTTCGTATATGGATTAGACATCTGAATGGTTGCATAGAGCTCAGGGTCCTGATGATAGAGCCTGGCTACTATGCCCATCTGTTGTTCAAAACTTGGGGGTGCAAGCGCCAGTATTTGCTGAAGGTCCATTCCATGCTCATCCAGGGCCTTTCCCAAACAAAGAAGTATGAAATGATTTAGTGCCTGGACCCAGGCCATGGTGCGGTCGTGTTCTTCAGGTGAAACGACAGATGTTACAGCCCCATGTTGCCGTAGAAGTCCTTCCCACCAAGTAAACCACCTTTTGCCACGCCCCGGACATAGTGCTACCCTCTTGCCCTTAATGGAATCCTCCGCCGGTCCGAAAAGCGGATGGGTCCCTACCACCTCACAGCGCGCGTGTTCCAACATGCACGCCACCTGTGACTGCTTAAGTGAACAGAGGTCTGTCATAAAGGAGCTTTCCGGAACCAGGGGACCTAGTTTGGCCACTTCCTTCGGGAATACTTCCATGGGGAGGGAAAGTATGAGGACCTGGCATTTCCGGGCCAGATCTTCAGACGAGAGTTCTGTGTGTAAATCAGAGATGAGTACGGGAAATCCAACGCCTTCTAAGAATCCGGCGAACCATCTCCCCATGCGTCCCAGCCCGCCTACAATTCCGACTGTTGGATGGTTGGCGCCGGGGTCGATATCTGCATGTATCTGCGGTCTCACAGTTTACTAGAAAAACTCAGGACAAAAATCCAGGTGTAAGTGCCCTTGCTCTAAATATATGGTCAGTGAGTACCAGACGTACCATGGCCTCGCACACAGGTACTATCCGGGGAATGGCTGAGGCATCATGTCGCCCTCCTACCATGAGCTTAGCGGGTTTCTCAGACACTGTTATAGTGTCTTGTTCTTTAGATATAGATGGAATCGGCTTTACAGCGGCCCTTACAACCAGGTCATCACCATTTGAGATGCCAGCCAGTATGCCTCCTGAGTTGTTACTCAAAAAACCCCCTGGGACTATGGGGTCGTTGTTTTCCGATCCCAATAGCTCCGCAGCCCGGAAGCCAGCCCCAATCTCTACGCCCTTTACCGCACCGATGGACATAAGTCCCTTGGCCAGCTCGGCATCAAGCTTGTCAAAGACCGGTTCTCCGAGGCCGGGAGGCACTCCTGTTGCCAACACTTCTACAATTCCACCAACCGAGTCGCCTTTGGATCTTATTTCCGCTATTCGCTTCTCCATTCTTTCCGCTGCTTCAAGGTCCGGGCAAAAAAGCCTGTTTTGATTGACCGCATCAAGATCACGTTTTTGTGCCTTCACTCCGCCCACAGCAATTGTATAAGCAATAACCCTGATGCCCACTGTGTCCAGGAACACCTGTGCTACCGCGGCCGCAGCCACTCTTGCCGCAGTTTCTCTTCCAGAGGCCCTGCCTCCTCCCCTGTGGTCACGAATTCCGTACTTTTTCCAGTAAGTGTAGTCGCCGTGTCCAGGTCTGAATATGTCCCTAAGCTGGTCATATGCCTGGCTCCTGGCGTCCCGGTTTCTGATGATCAGTAATATGGGTGTACCCGTAGTCTGCCCTTCAAAGACACCTGAAAGAATTTCCACCAGATCAGGTTCTTTTCGCGGGCTTTCCGTAGGCCCTCCTTTCCCCGGCCGCCTTTTGTCCAGTGTCTCTTGAATGATTGTCTTATTCAAAGCAAGACACGGTGGGCACCCGTCTATAACCACACCCAGAGCAGGACCATGTGACTCTCCCCAGGTGGTTATGCGGAAGTACTGTCCAAAGGTATTTCCCGGCACTTTTTATCTCAACTCCTTTCATGGCTGACCGGCGATTTCATTTTTACTTTTACCCGTGGCTTTGTAGCCTAGCAAAAAGATTTTTTTTCTCAAGGGTTTTCCCTGCAGTTAGGGGTAAGGAACGTACAATAAATAACTTGAACAAATTAATGTCTTTTTTGCCGTCTTCTTT